>LNZM01000013.1:13524-35302 GCA_002007295.1 Candidatus Epulonipiscioides saccharophilum
TCGGTGCTGGCTTAAAAGTAATAATGATTCAATTTTTAAAAAAGAATAATTCCAGTGAAATATCCATATTAAAAACGTTAGAACCTAATTTTAAAATATTTCATTTTGAAAAACCTAGAGGCTTTTTTTGGGAATTATCCGATGATGAAAAATTCGAATTAAAAAATGAAATCGAAACTGCTATGAAGTTTGCTAGAAAAGTCATAGAAACCGAAGAATGTGATGTACTTATCTTAGACGAAATCTTGGGCGTAGTAGAAAACGATCTTTATAATGTAGATGCATTAGCTGAATTTTTAACCTCCAAAAAAGACTCTGTAGAACTTATCCTTACCGGACGTAATGTTCCAGATAAAATTTACCAGCTAGGTGATTATGTCAGTAATATAGTTAAACAAAAACATCCTTTAGATGAAGGTATAGAAGCACGTAAAGGTATTGAGTTTTAAATTTTTATATATAGCCATTTAAATATAAATAAAATATTGCACAAGCAACCACTGCAATGTATATATACGCATCCGGTAAGTCAAACGGTACAAATTTATATACTATTATAAAACTTATTGCCAACACTACTACCATTAAATTATTGGGCTTATCTAACTCAAATTCTTCCAATGGGTAGTAGTTAGAATAACTTTCAAAATAATGATCATTATCAGTATATGTCATGCTCTACCACCTCTATTTATTATAGTAAATTTAAATCTAATTCATTTTGAAAATATAAAAAACAAATTACCAGCCCTATAATAAGATATGTCTCTTTTCCTGATATACTGTCTTCTAAAAAACTTTTTATGGCTTCAAATTTTTCAGGATACTGCTTATATAAAATATAAACTACAGCAGCACAAATTAAAATATGATTAGTTGATAATGACATAAAATCATCCTTTCATAAAAACAAATATTTTTTGCCCTTACTATAATATGCATAAAAAATGATTTCGTTACCAAAAAATTTTAAAAAGTTTCTCATTAACTTGTACTAATTTAAATATAATAATTTGAGGTGAAAATTATGAAGAAAACGTTAAGAGAAATTGCCAAAGAAAAAACTATGAAAAACAAAAAAAGAAAAACTATTTTAACTTCTATTGGATTAATTGGGATTTCTACAGTTATATTAAACATAAATTTGTTTATCCCAAAAAGTGAGCCTACTTTTTCCCAAATACCTTATACTGAATCATCCTTGGATACTCAAATAGAACAAACATCTTCTACTGAAATATCCTTGAATACTGAGCCAGAATCTATACCTTCTACTAAACCATCCTTGGATATAAATTTTTCTACAGATAAAGAATTATTTATGCAAAAAGGTATATTATCTAGTTATGGTCAAGAGGAATTTATCAAATTTATTAATCAATTTTATGAGGTATATCCTATAGCCATTTTAAATCAAAATACCAGCTATTTATATAATTTCATAGATAATAAATTTATCGATATATTTAATAAGGACTTTAATAGTTGGTTTGTAGATAATAAAATTATCCAAAAAGCAGATATTAGTACTAATATTAAGAATGTCCAAATGAATCCGGATAACACCATCACTCTAGATATTTTAGAAAGCATATATTTAACAAATAACGATGGTGGAAATTTAATAAAATATAAGATAAATTTGCTGTGGAATACCAATATTGTGCTTATAGATAATTCTTTCAAAATTGGCATCCGTAACTTAAATGATAGCATTGTAGCTTACGAACTAGATGGAGAATGGATTAAATTTTAATCACTATGCTGTTTTATTTTCTAATTTTTTTCCAAAAATGCCTTGAAAACTTTTTTTGCTTTGATATAATGTCTCTATAATTTTATTTTAGGAGGAACTTGGATTGACTGTAACAGAAAAAATTGAACGCATTGGCGTTGTACCAGTAATCAAAATCGAAAATTTGGATCATGCTTTGCCTCTAGCTAAAGCTTTAGTTGAAGGCGGTATTCCTTGCGCTGAGGTTACTTTTAGAACCACTCACGCAAAAGCTGCTATTAAACTTATGAAGGAAAAATATCCTCAACTCTTAGTTGGTGCCGGAACCGTAACTACTAAAGAACAAGTAGACGATGCCTTAGAAGCCGGTGTAGAATTCTTGGTAAGTCCCGGATTAAATCCTAACATTGTTAAATACGCACAATCTAAAAATTTACCAATGTTCGCCGGTGTAGCCAACGCTTCTGATATAGAAGTAGCAATGGAACTTGGCTTATATGATGTTAAGTTTTTCCCAGCAGAAGTAAATGGTGGCTTAAATGCAATCAAAAATCTTGCTGGCCCTTATACTAAAATGAGATTTATGCCTACAGGTGGTATAAATGAGAAAAATATTGGCGAATATTTAAAATATGATAAAATCATAGCATGTGGCGGGACCTTCATGATTCCTAATGCATTAATGGATGAAGGAAAATTCGATGAAATCAGTGTCCTATGTAAAAAAGCTATCAGGGCAGCTTTTGGAATTAAATTACGCCATGTAGGAATTAATGCTTGCGACTGTGAAGACGCAACTAAGATTACTTCTATGTATTCGGACGTATTTATGTGCGAAACTAAAGAAGGCGCTAGTTCTCATTTTGTATCAGACGAAATCGAGGTAATGAAAGAGCCTGGGCGAGGTAAATATGGACATATAGCTATTGGCGTTAACGATGTAAAAAGAGCTAGAAGATATTTTGAACTTATGGGCTATAAATTCGATGATAGTTCTCTAAAAGAAAAAGACGGACGAATACTTGCTTTATACTTCGAAGGCGAAATTGGCGGATTTGCGTATCATTTAGTAGCTAATTAATATTAAGATATAAGAAACAGCAACAAAAAATATTTAGGATATTGAAGGGAAGATTTTTAAAATGGCTAAAGTAGTAACATTTGGAGAAATTATGCTTAGATTTGCTCCACCTCTATATACACGTTTTATCCAAACTGATTTATATACAGCACTTTATGGTGGAGGAGAAGCTAACGTAGCTGTGTCACTTGCTAATTTTGGAGTACCTGTAAGATATGTAACTAAATTACCAAAACATGAAATAGGACAAGGTGCAGTTAACTCTCTTCGTAAATTTGGAGTTTGTACAAAACATATTACAAGAGGCGGAGATCGTGTTGGAATATATTTCTTAGAAAAAGGAGCTTCTCAAAGACCTTCTAAGGTAGTATATGATCGTGCACATTCAGCAATTGCCCTTGCCAAAAGAGAAGACTTTAATTGGCCGGAAATACTAGACGGTGTAGAATATTTCCATTTTACAGGGATCACACCAGCACTAAAAAATGAGCTACCACAAATTTGTGAGGATGCTTTAAAAGTTTGTAAGGAAAAAGGAATAACAGTATCTTGCGATTTAAATTATCGTAAAAATTTATGGACCAAGCAAGAAGCCGGAGAAACAATGGCAAAATTAATGCCATATGTAGACGTATGTATAGCCAATGAAGAAGACGCAGCAGACGTATTTGGTATTCACGCAGCTAACACAGACGTAACTGGCGGGACAATTAACCATGATGGATATATAGACGTAGCAAAACAATTGATAGATAGATTTGGCTTCAAAAAAGTAGCAATTACTTTACGTGAATCCATCACCGCTAGCGATAATAATTGGGCCGCAATGCTTACTGATGGAACAGAAACTGTATTTTCAAAAAAATATCCAGTAAGGATAGTTGATAGAGTAGGCGGTGGCGACAGTTTTGGAGCTGGCCTAATTTATTCTATGTTAAATAATATGAATATGCAAGATTCCTTAGAGTTTGCTGTAGCAGCAAGTTGCTTAAAACACACTATAGAAGGTGACTTTAATCTTGTTTCCGTAGATGAGGTATCCAAGCTTGCTCAGGGCGATGGATCTGGTAGAGTTCAAAGATAATTTACATTAATTGGCGTAAAGCCCACTCATTTATGGGTGGGATATAAGCCCATTAAACTTTTTGTTAATAAACTAAAATAACAGAAAAAAGAAAAGGGGGCTAGCAATATATTTGTTTGGCCTCCTTTTTGTATACATATTTTCTTTATCTCAATTCAATTAGATATTTTTGCTATAAATTCTTTCAGTTTTTCTACTGTTTCTAAGCTTAAATCATGTTCAATTTTACAAGCATCGATTCTAGCTACTTCTTCTGTAACACCAATATGCATTAATAGTGTCATAACTAACGTATGTTTTTCATATACCTTATTAGCAATAATACTTCCTTTATCGGTTAAAATTAAATATCCGACCTCATTAACTTCGACGTATCCATTTTCTCTTAAATTTTTCATTGCTATACTCACGCTAGGTTTTGAAAATCCAAGTTCTTTGGCTACATCTATGGATCGAACTTGACCCAATTTGTGAGTTAAAATCAAAATCATTTCTAAATAATTTTCTGCTGATTCTTGTATTTTCATTAAGACCTCCAGAATTTTTTAATATGATAATATACTAGCATAATTTATAATCAAATGCAATATTAGAGAAAATTGTACTCTGCATTATCTTTTTTTTTATTGGTAATTTATCCCACAATATATAGTAAAGCCTTTATTTTACTATAGAGATGATTTTTTTTTTTTTATGTATTGTATTTTTTCAAATTATTTTGTATAATTTTAGTATCAACTAGAAAAGGAGTTAAGATATCATGGATACTATTAAAAATTTATCATTTTGGAAAAAATGGACCTTGGCAAATGGCTTAATTGCTATTATTTCTGTAATAATCATTTGGGCTCTAATTTGGGGATTAACAATATCTAAAGAAAGATTCGAATACTTTATTGATAATTCTTATTTATTAGAAAAAGAAATTAACGAGCACACTATTGAAGTGTTATTCTTTGCAAAAAATATTCGAGATTTACACATTAATCCAACAAATCAAGAATCAAAAATAGCTTCACTTTGGACATCCGTGAATAAATTTTCTGCTGAAATTAAAGCGTTAGAAACTAAATTACATGATTATGGAATTGACGCTACTACATATGAAAGAGAAATTGCAGAGTGGCTCATTATTGGTGGCAATATTTTACATACTATTGAAGCTGGAAACTACAATGAAGCTGAAAATCAAATTATTAATGAATGTACACCTGCTGTGGCCAAAGTTATAGATTCTGCAGAAGATCTTACTAAGACTTTAAGTTCTACGGCTAATGGCGATATAGAGAGTACACTTTCTTTAAGTACAACTATAATATACATAGCTGTATTTGTAGCTATACTTGCAAATATAATAACAGTAATCATAGCAAGAGTTCTTGGAAATACTATTGTTAGGCCATTAAAGCAAATTCAACATACTATTTCTGAATTAGAAAACAATAATTATGATGTTCAACTAGACTACACTTCTAAAGATGAGTTAGGTATGGTTGCGAACAATTTAAGGAATATGATAAAAAATAATAGAGAACTTTTAAATGATGTCTCTCTAAATTTAGAATCTATAGCCGACGGAAATTTAACTACTAGACCTTCTGTACCTTATAGCGGTATATTCAAAGTAATGGAAGATTCTATTGTGAAAATAAACGAACAAATGGGTTCTATAATAAAACAAATTCAAAATAGTACAAAACAATTAGGTATCAATGCCAATCAAATTTTAGGTGATTCAGAATTAATTTTTAAACAAGTAGAAGAACAAGAATCTATAATCACAAATTTCATTACTGCTACAGACAAAATCATAAATAATACAAACGATAATATTAAACACGTAGACAAAACCGCTCATGCATCTCAAGAAACAAAGAAAAAAGTAGAATATAGTTCAGACATGATGCAAGAACTTCTTATTTCTATGAAGAATATAAGCGAATCAAGCACCAACGTATCTTATATAACAAAAATAATACAAGACATAGCATCGCAAACAAATTTGTTAGCCTTAAATGCTGCCATAGAAGCAGCTAGAGCTGGTGAATCCGGAAAAGGTTTTGCTGTTGTAGCAAACGAAATTAGAGAATTAGCTAACAAAAGTTCTGAAACTGTAAGCCAAATAGACGAAGTCATAAGCCAAAGCTTAGAAAATGTACAAAAGGGTGAAATTAACGCTCATGAAACTGCAAAAATATTGGAGGAAATTACCACTAGTATGGATGAAAATTCTAAGCTGACAACAGAGCAACAATCAAATACAACTATACAAAAACAACTCTTATCCGACTTAATTAAGCAAACCGACGTTTTAAAAGCAGCTATTGAGGATAATGCTAGAATATTTAAAAAGACTTCTGAAGTTGGACAAGGCTTGTCTATTCAATCAGATAATTTAGATGCACAAGTAGAAAAATTTAAAATTTAATATGCTTTTTTTAGTATATAGGACCATGATAATATTTCATCGGTCTTTTTTTCTAAATATTCTTTAACGAATCCATTAATAGATAATTATTTAATTTACTTCCCAGATCAAAATATTATATTTAATCCTACTACAATATAAAATTATAGATAGTTTATCCGAATATGATATTACAAACTTTTTTACTTATATACCTCAACCCGATTTGTTTTTAAAAAAAATATATAATCAACAAATTATTCCTGTATCCGAAAAAATTCATCTGATATCAGTAGCTTACTATACGTTGACACAGCTAACTCCATTAATATGAATGTCTTAATAAAAATAAATTTAAATAAATTGAATAATATACTTGACTATACCTCCGTGGATCCAGATATGCTTTTTGCTATGGCCTAAAAAATGTGGCCTTCCCTATTTACAACAAGAAAAATTATAGATGGCCAAGGTTCTAGACTTAATGGTATCGGCCTAATCTGTCCTTTTTATATATATAATAGCAAAAACATTGTATTACAAAACTTTGTGATAGATTATGAAAGGCCATTTTTTTCACAAGGCGAAGTCATTGAAACAGCACCAAATGAAATTACAATTAAAATTGATACTGCTAAATATCCTTACCAAATTAAAAATAACATAATGACTTTTATTGGCGAAGATTATGAAAGCAATTTCATGCATGGCATTCTTGAATTTAATCCGGACAATAAAAGACAAGCTACTGATGCACTCGATAACGGCGTTCGTGGCCCCATGACAGCTCTTGAAGTTTCTCCGGGTATAGTTAAAATCAATCGCCCTTTTAGAAAACTTCCAAGAACCGGTTCTATAGTATCCATTAAACATGAACAAAGATACGTACCAGCCATTTCTATTGATTCTTCTAAAAACATACGTCTAGAAAATATCACCTTTTATCATGCTGGTACCATGGGCGTGGTGGCCCAATTTACCGAGAACATCACATTAGAACAATTTAAAGTTTGCTTAGAACCAGGAACCGACAGGGTCGTTTCAGCTAATGCAGACGCAACTCATTTTGTTAGATGTTCTGGAGAAATATTAATTCAAAATTCATTATTTGAAAATCAACTGGACGACATCTTAAATGTACATGGCAATTATTTAAGGATACATTCTATTTTTAGCAACAATCACGTTATCGCCGAAATACCTCACAAACAACAAGTTGGAGCATTCAGCTTAAAAGTTGAAACCAAAATTAGCATTCTAGCTGACCATACTATGGCCAAAAAATTCGAAACAGTAGTAAAGTCAATCCAGGTTCTTAATAATAAATTCTACGAAATCCACTTCGAAGATCACTGCGACTTTATCCCAGACCAAGGATACTGCATAGAGGATATCGACGCCTATCCATCACTAAGGTTCATCAACAACAAAGGTGGAAAAAATCGGGCCAGAGGTCTCCTTCTCACTTCAGCCAAAGATATCTTAATAGAACATAATGATCTCTACTGCGAAGGTGCAACCATACAAATTAGTGCCGATATGACTGGTTGGTATGAATCCGGTGCCACCAACTATGTAGTAATAAAAAATAACACATTAAGCCGCAGAAATACCCAAACTTGGGGCAAAGCTCTTATAGATATAGATCCGGCAATGGAAGTGTTCAAAAGTTATTTTCACCAAAATATTATAATTGAAAATAACAAATTGCTTTTAGGCAACTTTCCTCTTAATATATGGTGGTTCCATTGCTAACCTAGAAATTAAGGGCAACACTATTCTTGGGCCATCATTTGGCACTCCCCACGCCTAAAGGCGGGAGGAGTGTCAAAGCAAAAGCATTCCATATATAGAAAAATAAATAAAAATTTCCCTTCAATTAATTTTTGAAGGGATTTCTTTTTTAATATTAAATCTCAAATTTATCTACTTGCCCTTTTAAGTTATCCGCTTGCGTCGCCAATTCTTCACTTACAGCAACGTTCTCTTCGGATATTTTTAATGTTAAATCTCAAATTTATCTACTTGCCCTTTTAAGTTATCCGCTTGCGCCGCTAATTCTTCACTTACAGCAACGTTTTCTTCGGATATACCTGCATTTTTACCTAATTCTCCTTGCAACGCATCTACACTAGATATGATTGCATGTAATGATTCTTTTTGATCCGTTGCATTTGCTGATAGAGCTTTTGAAAAATCACGAATTCCTATACTAGAATCTACTATATCATCTAAGGCTGCTGCAGTAAGTTCAACCATCTTTTCACCCTTGCTTAGACTTTCTAAGTTCTTTTCAATTCGACCGTAAATATCTTTTACTGTTTGTGTCGTCGTAGTGGATAGTTCTCGAATTTCATTTGCTACAACCGCAAAGCCTTTTCCTTGCTCTCCTACCCTTGCCGCTTCTATAGAGGCATTTAAAGCTAATAAGTTTGTTTGTGTAGCTACATTTTCTATCGATCCTATTACTCCGCTTATTTCATTTATTGATGCACTTATTTCTTGCATGGCTGTAACTAACTTATTTCCAATTTCTTTACTATTTACTGCCTTTGTTGTCATGTCGTTGATAACTTCATATGTTTTGTCAACCTCACCTATTATTTCTATAACGCCCTCTGTAACAGAAACAGTATCGTTTCTAAATTGATTGATTAACTCTACTTGGCCTACTGTTAAATCCGCTAAGTCTTGTGCTGATCCTGCTATTTGATTCGCTGCTTCTAATACGTTTCCAGTAGATGATTGTGTATTATATATCAATTCTTTTAAGCTTGCTGATATTTCCAACAAAGCGTCTTTAATTTGCCAGAAATCTCCCACATATGATTGTTTCGGTGTAGCTTTGAAATTTCCGTCTGAAAAGCTTTTTAAAATAGATGATATTTCTGCAATATAACTTGTTACTGTAGTTGATACTACATCTAAAGCGCTAACTAAACTATCTAATTCATTGTTCGGTCTAGAAATATGTCCTGTTGAAATATCTAAATTTCCTTCTTTAATCTGATTTAACGATTCCACTACATCATCTAAAGGAGAAATATAAATTTTTACAAGTATCTTTACAGCCACATAAAATACTAGCTGACTTAAAAGCATTGTAATCACACTCATCCAAACTTCTGCCATTATTGCAGATGTAACATTCGAACTTGGATAATTAGATATAACCCTTAACTCTGTTCCCGGTATCGTAAACACTGATGAATATGACTTTATACCATTAGTCAGTGTAGTCTTGTGTACAATTCCTTCTGCTGTATCCAAAAGATCGCCTATTGAAGAATCTATATCTCTTATTGAAGTTTTTTTCTGCGATGTAGGCATTAAATTTTTATCTTCGTGTATCAGAATATTATCATGCTGATCTAAAACAACTAAGCTGGATCCATTATCATCATTAGTCAAATTTAAAACAAAATCATACATGTAATCCATAGCTACTCCCATGTTAAATACACCCATAAATTCGTTTGTTTCATATTGATTAACTTTTTCTGCTAATGCAATCGTTAACTCTCCGGTTTGAGATTTAACATATGGTTCGGATACATATATTCCATTAGTAGACATAGCTCCTTGATACCATTCAGTTTGAATAACATTATTTGTATTATCATTAGGATTGTCTCCTGTTGCATATATAGAATCTCCAGTATTGCTATAAAAAACTAAGCTATCAATATCTGGTTTTACTTTTAATTGTTCAGTTAAATAAACAATCAATTCTTCTTCATTCAGCTCTTCATTTGTAGACAATTTAGTACTAATCGTTTCTACTATAGATATCTTTTCTTTTAACCAGGAAGATATTCCATACATTGCAATATGGCCATTACTTTTCGTCATATTTTCCGCCACTTCAACACTAGAAATAGTTATTGAAATCAAACGGCTGGCCGTACTACACAATAGAATAACTGCTACAATTATCCCGAACATTAAATTAATCTGAGTTTTCAAATCTTTTTTTTTCATATTTTTACCTCCTAATATAATTAAGACTACTAGTATATATTATTTGACTTGTATTATAAATATAACTTCTTTTCTAAAAAAAATAAAAAAAGTTAAAATAATTACTCGCATAATTTTCAGTTAACTAATTAAAAAATATACGAATTATTTTTATATTGCAATTTTATATTATGTATAATTACCCGATCAGCCGTAAAGCCTCTAGCTTTAACTATGGGAATATAAGGCTATTAAATTTTTTCAAAAAATGTTCATATCTTTTGTTTTTTGGTTATACTTTATATACAACTGAATGTAAGTATTTGTTAGAAGTAGTCCTTTCTAACGTAAAATATTCAATGCACCGAAAATGTTTCTAAAGTGCAACACAACAAGAAAAAGTCGTTAAAACGATTTCTTAAAGACTCAATGTCTTGAATACATGTTAAAAGTGTATCCGCATACCAAGCTATATATCCTGTTGTATGCAGGGTAATGACATCCCCTTAACTCAAGGTCATACCAGACACTCAGAAATGACTTTGTAATTGGTCCCTTAATTACTTTAGAATTCCTCGCCTTTAGGCGTGGGGAGTGTCAAATAAACACTGATGACGTATTTTGCTATGATGAAAAAATTCCCTCCAAAAATTATTGAAGGGAGTTCTCTTTAAATATTAAATTTCAAATTTATCTACTTGCCCTTTTAAGTTATCCACTTGAGCTGCTAATTCCTCACTTACAGCTACATTCTCTTCGGATATACCTGAGTTTTTACCTAACTCTGTCTGTAGCATATCTACACTGGATATTATTGTATGCAATGCTTCTTTTTGATCCGTTGCATTTGCGGAGAGCACTTTTGCAAAATCTCGGATTCCTACACTAGTGTCTACTATAGCATCTAATGCTGTTGCTGTCAGTTCAACCATATTTTCACCTTTGCTTAGGTTTTCTAAGTTCTTTTCAATTCGCCCATAAATATCTTTTACTGTTTGTGTCGTTGTAGTCGATAGTTCTCTGATTTCATTTGCTACAACCGCAAAGCCTTTTCCTTGCTCTCCTACCCTCGCCGCTTCTATAGATGCATTTAAGGCTAATAAGTTTGTTTGTGTAGCTACATTTTCTATCGATCCTATTACTCCACTTATTTCATTTATCGATGCACTTATTTCTTGCATGGCTATCACTAATTTATTTCCAATTTCTTTACTATCTACTGCCTTTGTTGTCATGTCGTTAATAACTTCATATGTTTTGTCAACTTCTCCTATTATTTCTATAACACCTTCTGCAACCGAAATAGTATCGTTTCTAAATTTACTGATTAACTCTACTTGACTTACTGTTAAATCCGCTAATTCTTGGGCCGATCCTGCTATTTGATTTGCTGCATCTAGTACGTTTCCGGTAGATGATTGTGTGTTATATATCAATTCTCTTAAGCTTGTTGCTATTTCAACTAAAGCTTCCTGAATTTGTCCAAAATCACCTACATATGATTGTTTCGGTGTAGCTTTGAAATTTCCGTTTGAAAAACTTTTTAAAATATTTGCTATTTCTGTAATATAATTTGTTATTGTATTTGATACTACGTCTAAAGCGCTAACTAAACTATCTAATTCATTGTTCGGTCTAGCAATATGTCCTGTTTCAATCTGTAAATTTCCTTCTTTTATCTGATTTAAAGATGTTACTACATCATCTAAAGGAGAAATATAAATTTTTATAAGTATCTTTACAGCTACATAAAATACTATTTGACTTATAATCATTGTGATTATACTAACCCAAACTTCTACCATTATTGCATTTGTAACATTCTTACTTGGATAATTGGATATAATCGTTAATTCTGTGTCAGGTATAGTCAGCCATGATGAATATACTCCTGTTCCATCAACCATATTACCTTTTATTACTTGGCCCTCCACTGTATTCAAAACATCAATTGCAAAAGGATTAGTCTCTCTTACTGGATATTTCTTCTGCGCTGTAGGCATCAATTCTTTAAGTGGATGGATCAAAATATTATCATACTGATCCAAAATGACCAAACTCGATCCATCTTCAGCAAAATCTAAAGTAAAGTCATACATGTAATCTACAGGTAGCTCCATATTAAACACACCCATAAATTCGTTTGTTTCGCATTGATTAACTTTATGTGCTATTGCAAGCATTAATTCTCCTGTTTGGTCACTAATATATGGTTCAGATAAATATATTCCATTACTAGACATAGCCCCTTGATACCATTCAGTTTGAGTAATATTATATGCTGTTGTCGGATCATATTCTATTCCTGTTGACCGTATAGATTCTCCTGTACTAGTATAAAAAAATAAAGATTCAATATCTGATTTTACTTTCAATTGTTCAGTTAAATAAGTAATTAGTTCTTCCTCATTTAACTCAACATTTGTCGATAATTTAGTACTCATAGTTTCTACTACAGCTATCTTTTCTTTTAACCATGAATCTATTCCATGCTTTGCAATTTTAGCATTACTTATTGTAGTATTCTCTGCTACTTCAACACTCGAAATAGCTATTGAAATCAGACGGCTAGCCGTACTACATAATAGAATAATTGCTACAATTATCCCAAACATTAAATTAATCTGAGTTTTTAAAGCTTTTTTTTTCATATTTTTACCCCCTGCTATAATTAAGATTATTAGTATATATTATTTAACTTATTTTATAAATATAACTTACTTTCTAAAAAAAATAAAAAAATAAATAATCAATTATATAATTTTCAATTTATTACGGTAACTGTTTAAAAAGTACATGAATTATTTTTATATTACCAGATAAGCCGTAAAGCCCCTAGCTTTAGCTCTGGTGATATAAGGCTAATAAATTTTTTCAAAAGATGTTTATATCTTTTATTTTTTGGGTATACCTTAGATACAACTGAATATAGACGGTTGCTAGAAGTAGTCATTTCTAGCGTAAAATATTCCATACACCGAAAATGTTTCTAAAGTGAAACACAACAAGAAAAAGTCGTTAAAACGATTTCTTAGAGACTCAATGTCTCGGATACTGTCTCGGATACTGTCTCGGATACATGGTAAAAGTGTATCAGCATACAAGACTATATGTCCTGTTGTATGTAGAGTAATAACATCCCCTTAACTAAAGGTTGGACACTCAGAAATGAATTTGCACTTTGTCCTTTAATCACTTTAGAACCCCCCGCCTTTAGGCGGGGTGAGTGTCAAACTAGACACCAATGACGCATTTTGCTATGATGAACATAGAATACTCAACCAATGCTTATAAGGATGAAATAATAAAAATTTTGTAAAAATCCTCTGCTAAATTATAGAAAAACAAATAAAAAATTCCCTCCAAAAATTATTGAAGGGATTTCTTTTTAAATATTAAATTTCGAATTTATCTGATTATCTTTTTAGATATTAAATCTCAAATTTATCTAGTTGCCCTTTTAAGTTATCCGCTTGCGCTGCTAATTCCTCACTTATAGCAACATTCTCTTCGGATATGCCTGTATTTTTAGCTAAATCCCCTCGTAGTGAATCTACACTAGATATTATTGCATGCAATGATTCTTTTTGATCCAATGCATTTGCTGATAGAGCCTTTGAAAAATCACGGATTCCTATACTAGATTCTAATATATCATTCAAGGCTGTTGTAGTCAGTTCAACCATCTTTTCACCTTTGCTTAAGCTTCTTATGTTATTTTCAATTCGTTCATAAATATCTTTTACTGTTTGTGTAGTTGTAGTAGATAATTCTCGGATTTCATTCGCCACAACAGCAAAACCTTTTCCTTGATCTCCTACTCTTGCCGCTTCTATCGATGCATTTAAAGCTAATAAATTTGTTTGTGTAGCTATATTTTCTATTGATCCAATTACACCAGTTATTTCCTTTATTGATATACTTATTTCTTGCATAGCTATAACTAACTTATTTCCAATTTCTTTACTATCTACTGCCTTTTTTGTCATGTCGTTAATAATTTCATATGTTTTGTCTATCTCTCCTATTATTCCTATAACGCCCTCTGCAATAACAACAGTATCATTTCTAAATTGATTAATTAAATCTACTTGACTTATTGTTAAATCCGCTAATTCTTGTGCCGATCCGGCTATTTGATTCGCTGCCTCCAATACGTTTCCAGTAGATGATTGTGTATTATATATCAATTCTCTTAAACTTGTTGCTATAGTCATTAAAGCTTCTTTAAGCTTTATAAAATCTCCTATATATAATAGTTTAGGTGCAACTTTGAAATCTCCATTTGAAAAACTTTGTAAAATAGTTATATTTTCCATCATATAACTTGTTATTGTTATCACGAAGGCATCTAAAGCACTAACTATATTATCTATTTCATTGTTTGGTCTAGAAATATGTGCTGTTGAAATATCTAAATTTCCTTCTTTAATCTGATTTAACGATTCTACTACTTCATCTAAAGGAGAAATATAAATTTTTATCAATATATTTACAGTCACCTGAAATACTAACAGACTTAAAATAATTGTGATTAAACTAATCCAAATTTCTCTCTTTATTGCCTCTGAAACATTTTCACTTGGATAACTAGAAAAAATATTTAATTCTGTTCCCGGTATTTTAATACGTGTTGTATATACTCCTGTTCCATCAGCCATATCATTTTTTATTACATGGCCCTCCACTGTATCCAAAATCTCGTTTGCTCCAAAATTTACATCTCTTACTGCTAATTTATTCTGCTCTGTAGGCATCAAATCTTTATTTTTATGGATCAAAATATTCTCATGTTGATCTATAATAACAAAATTTGATCCATCGTCGCTCACTTCGTTTAAATCTAAAATAAAATCATACATGTAATCCAGAGATATCTCTATACTAAACACACCCATAAATTCATTGGTTTCGTACTGATTAACTTTATTTGCTAATGCAATTGTTAAATCTCCTGTTTTATCACTAACATATGACTCAGACAAATATATTCCATTATTAGATATAGCCCCTTGATACCATTCACTTTGAATAACATCTTTTGCGTTACTATTAGGATCTTCTCCAGGTGCATATACAGACTCTCCAGTACTAGTATAAAAAACTAAACTCTCAATATCTGGTTTTGCTTTTAATTGTTCACTTAAATAAATAATCAATCCTTCCTTATCTAGCTCTTTATTTGTAGACACTTTAGTACTAATAGTTTCTACTATGGTTATCTTTTCTTCCAACCAGGCAGATACCCCATACATGGCCATCTTGGAATTTTGTATTGCCCTATCCTTCGCCCCCTCAACACTAGAATTAATTATTGAATACAAACGACTAGCCATACTACATAATAAAATAATTGCTACAATCATTCCAAATATTAAATTCATCTGAGTTTTTAAAGCTTTTTTTTTCATGTTTTTACTCCTTTAATATAATTAAGATTATTAAATAAATATGTTATACTAAATCTCAAATTTATCCACTTGACCTTTTAAATTATCCGCTTGCGCTGCTAATTCCTCACTTACAGAAACGTTCTCTTCGGATATACCTGAGTTTTTACTTAATTCTCCTCGTAGTAAATCTACGCTAGATATTATTGTATGCAATGATTCTTTTTGATCCATTGCATTCGATGATAAAGCTTTTGAAAAATCACGGATTCCTATACTAGATTCTAATATATCATCCAAGGCTATTGTAGTAAGTTCTACCATCTTTTCACCTTTGCCTAGGCTTTCTAAGTTCTTTTCAATTCGCTTATAAATATCTTTTACAGTTTGTGTAGTGTTAATAGATAATTCTCGAATTTCATTTGCTACAACAGCAAAACCTTTTCCTTGATCTCCTACTCTTGCCGCTTCTATAGATGCATTTAAGGCTAATAAATTTGTTTGTGTAGCTACATTTTCTATTGATCCAATTACACCAGTTATTTCCTTTATTGATATAC
The DNA here is from genome assembly GCA_002007295.1 of Candidatus Epulonipiscioides saccharophilum. Taxonomy (GTDB): domain Bacteria; phylum Bacillota; class Clostridia; order Lachnospirales; family Cellulosilyticaceae; genus Epulonipiscioides; species Epulonipiscioides saccharophilum. The sequence continues at coordinate 29,742 of LNZM01000013.1, forward strand.
TTATTTCTTGCATAGCTATAACTAATTTATTTCCAATTTCTTTACTATCTACTGCCTTTTTTGTCATGTCGTTAATAACTTCATATGTTTTGTCTATCTCTCCTATTATTCCTATAACGCTCTCTGCCACAACAACAGTATCATTTCTAAATTGATTAATTAAATCTACTTGACTTATTGTTAAATCTGCTAATTCTTGTGCCGAGCTAGCTATTTGATTCGCTGCCTCCAATACGTTTCCCGTAGATGATTGTGTATTATATATCAATTCTCTCAAACTTGTTGCTATATCAATTAAAGATTCTTTAATCCTTCCAAAATCTCCTACATATGATTGTTTAGGTGTAGCTTTGAAATTTCCATTTGAAAAACTTTTTAAAATAGCTGAAATTTCTGTAATATAACTTATTATTGTCGTTGATAATATATCTAAAGCAGTAACTAAAGTATCTATTTCACTGTTTGGTCTAGAAATATGTGCTGTTGAAATCTTTAAATTTCCTTCGTTAATTTCATTTAACGATTCTACTACATCATCTAAAGGAGAAATATAAATTTTTATCAGTATATTTACAGCTACATAAAATACTAACAGACTTAAAATAATTGTGATTATGCTAGTAAAAACTTCTGCCATTATTACATTTGTAACATTCGAACTTGGATAATTAGATAAAATCTTTAATTCTGTTCCCTGTACCGTAATAGTTGATGCATATACTCTTGTTCCATTAGCCATGTCAAATTTTATTACATCGCCCTCCTTTGCAGCCAAAACCTCTTTTACTGCTGGATTTATCTCTCTTGCTGAGATTTTTTTCTCATCTGTAGAGATAAAATCTTTATTTGGATGGATCAAAATATTCTCATGTCGATCTAAAATAACCAAATTTGATCCATCATCATCCAATTTACTCAAATCTAAAATAAAATAATATATGTCATTCAAAGCTACCTCCATACTAAACATACCCATAAATTCATTTGTTTCGTACTGATTAACTTTATGTGCTACTGCAATAGTTAAGTCGCCCGTTTTACTACTAACATATGCGTCAGATAAATATATTCCATTATTAGACATAGCTCCTTGATACCATTCACTTTGAACAACATCTTCTGCACTATTATTAGGATTTTCTCCTGGTACATGTATAGACTCTCCTGCACTAGTATAAAAAACTAAACTCTCAATATCTGGTTTTGCTTTTAATTGTTCACTTAAATAAATAGTCAATTCTTCCTTATCCAGCTCTTTATTTGTAGACACTTTAGTACTAATAGTTTCTACTATGGATATCTTTTCTTCCAACCAGGCAGATATCCCATACATTGCAATTTTGGAATTCTGTCTTGACGTATCTTCCGCCACTTTAACAGCAGAATTAGTTACTGAAATCAAACGGCTAACCATACTACATAATAAAATAATTATTACAATCATTCCAAACATTAAATTAATCTGAGTTTTTAAAGCTTTTTTTTTCATATTCTCCTCCTAATACAAATAACTCTAATAATACATACTATTTAGCTTGTACTATATATTTTTTATATGATATAAATATTTTCAACAGTGTATATTATTTAGCTTGTACTAAAAATATATTTTTTTTCTTTTTTCTTTCTCGCATAAATAAGACCCATAGTATATATTATTTAACTTGTACCATAAATATAACCTTTTTTTTTTTTTTATTAAAAGTACTAACATAATGACTTTTTTTAATTTCAAATTTAGTATGTTATTTACTTAAAAAAGCATGTCAATCATGTTAATGTTACAAATTTATATATGTATAATGACAAATATGTTATATTGTTTATTTTTATAGTATTTTTTTTATTCTTATGCTATAATTATTTAAAGAAACTTGCATAGTTTCTTTAAATTCTTTATTATTTTATTAATTTATAAGGAGATATGAATATGAAACAGAAAGAATATGGTCTATTTACAGCAATCACGATGATTGTTGGAATTGTTATTGGTTCTGGAATATTTTTCAAAAGCGATGATATTTTAAATTACACAGGTGGTAGCGTTTTATTAGGTATATTTGTATTTACATTTGCAGCAATAAGTATTATTTTTGGAAGTCTAACAATTGCTGAACTTGCATCTAGAAATTCAAAAGCGGGTGGAGTAATAACGTATGCTGAAGAATTTAGCAAACCTATTGCATGTGCTATAGGCTGGTTTCAGGTATTTTTATATTATCCTACCATAACAGCTGTAGTAGCCTGGGTAGCAGGTATATATACTTGCTTATTGTTTGGACTAGATATGACTATAGATAATCAGGTTGCTCTTGGTTGTGCATATACAGTAGGACTTTTTATAATTAACATTTTATCTAAAAAACTTGGTGGCCATATCCAAAACGCTACTACTATCATAAAACTGCTTCCTCTTATTTTATTTGCTATACTAGGATTAATTTTGGGGGATCCTGGTGCAGCAATAAATAACGAAAATGTAAAAACAGTCGGAACCGCTAGTATTATCACAGCATTGGGACCAATTGCATTTTCATTCGATGGTTGGATAGTTGCTTCTGCTATTGGGTCTGAGGTAAAAAATAGTAAAAGAAATTTACCGCTTGCTTTTATTTTTGGACCTTTAATAGTTTTATTAGTTTATATCGCATATTTTATTGGAGTTAGTTCTTTAGTAGGTCCTCAAGAAGTTATAGCTTTAGGTGATGAACACGTAAACATTGCGGCTACTGTTTTATTTGGATCTTTTGGTGCTAAAATAATTCTAATCTTCGTTGTTATTTCTGTTCTTGGTACAGTAAATGGCCTTGTATTAGGTGGTATAAGATTACCCCAATCATTAGCTTTAAGAAATATGCTTCCAGGCTCTAAAAAAATTGCTAAAATTAACGAGGAGTATGGTATATCCATAATTTCGGCTATTATCTCTTTTGTGGTTTTTGCAATATGGTTAGTTGCTCATTATGTAACTCAAAAATATGGATTACTATCCTCTGGAGATGTTTCTGAAATTTCTATTGCATTTAGTTACGCTATGTATATATACTTATATATAAACGTAATTAGCCTTGCCAAAAAAGGTGAAATAAAAAACAAAATTCGTGGTTATATAATACCAAGTTTAGCAATATGCGGTTCATTTATAATTTTATCGTCTGCATTTACAAATCAGTTATTCTTTGTTCATTTATCTATTTGTTTATTAATCATTTTATCTGCCATAATATTCTATATAGAAGTAGCTCAGAAAAAAGAAGATAAATTAGCAGATAACGATAATAAAGTTGAAGTTGAAGTGGAATTAGAAAAAGAATTTGCATAAAAGCAGATATCGATAGTACGTTTGAATTAGAAAAAGAATCTACACAAAATTTAAACTATATTTATAGGGGCCTAATTTGGCCTCTTTTTTTTATACTGGAAATAAATTACCTAGCCAGTGCATTAAATATAGAAAACTGCATAACCTAAGAATTAATTATAATAAAAGAGGTGTATGCATATGCTAAAACAATTATTAGCCATTACGACATTGTTAATCAGTACTAATATTTATGCTATCCCTAAAAATTTTATAGAAGAAGAAACTAGCGTATACCACTTAGATGAAATACACACTTATGTGCATACGCCAACTAAAATGTCTATAAAATGGATAGAAAATAAAGATCGACTATCAACCTTTTGCTTAGGCGTAAGAACGCCCACAACCGATAACACTGGTGTCAACCACATCATAGAGCATACGGTATTTACCGGTTCGGCTAAATTCCCTAGTGGAACATTATTCTTTGATGCAAATGCAAATTATCCTCACACATACATGAATGCTCAAACGGCTTCAGACTATACAATGTATCCATTTCAGACTCCTTACGAAGAAAGCTTTTATGGACTAATAGAAGTTTATCTAGATAGCGTTTTCAACCCTAATATGTTGACATCGCCACACAGCTTTTACGAGGAGTCTTTTTATTTTGATCCAAACACTAATGAATACGGTGGCGTAGTCTATAACGAAATGAAAGGTGCTAACAGTCAATTAGGTCGGATTATGTATCGAAATATTCGTAATGTTATATATGAAGGCACCCATTATCAAAATGATAGCGGTGGTGATGTAGCGGAAATTCCAAAATTAACTTATAAGCAGTTTGTAGACACATATAAAAATTATTACTATCCGCAGAATATGATGATCGCTCTTTATGGTGACTTGGATATTGATAAAACTCTAGAAATAATAGATGACTATCTTTTAGAATATACAGAAACAAGAGACCATGATAAAGATGCTACGCCCATAAACGTAAATACTCCACCCACGTTAAAATATAATGATGTCGATTTATTTTATAATACGGGTAGCCCGGACTGCTATGTAATTAAAAGCTTTGTACTACCCGACAATATGGATGCTATAAAACTATTAGAATTAGACTTGTGGCTTAATACCTATATTATGAATCCTAACTCTCATTTCAGAGAACTATTAAAAGAAAAAGGGATAGAACAAATAGAAATATTTAAAGACCAAGAACTTGTAAATCCCATATATTCTCTTATTGTCTCTAAAGTAAATCTTGAAGATATATCTCGTATAAGGGATATCATGGATGAAGAACTAGCGACAATATTTGTTACACAAGAAAATCAATTATTAGAGCAAGATATAATCAACCAATTAAAGTTAGAATTAGCTAATGAAGAAACTAATACTGCCAGAGGACTTGATGTAACACATTCTATGATTTCAAATTGGGTACACGATTCTGATCAAATGTCTTATTATAATACTGCTAAATATATTGAACAATTAACTGATGTAGACGAACTTGCTGGAAGCGAAATATTTCGACAGGCCCAGTGTGTTAATATAAATCTCATTCCTACATCCGAAACTATAAAATCCGATCCTTTAGAAATTACTACGATTTCTGCCGACCGATGGCCGGATATAGTGTCGTCTATGAGAAATTGGCAACAAGCTTATAAAAACGACGTACTCTTACCCACAGAACTCAAAAAAATGATTATTGGTACTGATCTTAAAGAAAAGGATTACAAGAAAAATGGTATTTATTATAACCTATACTATGCTGATAGCAATCTATTGACTACAGAATTATATTTAAACACATCCCATATTCCGCAAGAAGAATTACCATATCTATTTTTATATAGTTTCTTACTTCAAGAAGCCGGCCGAGAGCTAACACCATTTAAAGGTGTTATTAACTCTAAAATAGTTGCTTTCGAAAATGAAGATGGATATACTCCTTATCACAAAGTCGAAATCATTACAGATAACAATATCAATCAAATCGAATTATTCCAAGAAACTATACAATCCCTAAAGAATAAAGACGAACAATGGTATGCTATGCAAATTGAAAAAATAATTTCTAAATTCTATAGTGATTTCCAAAACGACATAATCAGTACATTAACACAATTAACAAACGGAGCTACTAATAATTCCAAGCGTTATTTATATGAATCACATTATCCATTTTACAAATTTATTCTAGACTGCAAAAAATCGGATAACACAGACTATA
>LNZM01000014.1 GCA_002007295.1 Candidatus Epulonipiscioides saccharophilum
GAGGTTAGACTTTTATTGAACGATTATTTTTTCAACAGTTGGTAACTCCATACCTTTTTTGTCAACAGTTATTTTTTCAATGACAACATCGGTAAGAGGCTTGTCTTGGCCGTTTGTCTTAACGGATTCGATCTGATCTATAATATCTAATCCGGATGTTACTTTACCGAAGGCAGCGTATTCGCCGTCCAAGTGAGGAGCATCAGCGGACATTATGAAAAATTGGCTGCTTGCTGAATCGGGATCGAACGCTCTAGCCATGGATAAAACGCCTTTAGTATGCTTTAGTTCATTGGGAACGCCATTGGCTGAAAATTCACCTTTTATGTTGTAGCCAGCCCCACCCATGCCAGTACCTTGGGGGTCGCCGCCTTGTAGCATAAAATTATTTATTACTCTGTGAAAGGTAAGGCCATCATAGAATCCGTTATTGGCTAGTTCAATAAAGTTGCTAACAGTGTTTGGAGCGATATCATAATACAAGTCGGCAACGACATCGCCATAGTCCTTAATAGAAATCGTAGCTACGGGATAAATTTCGGCTACTTCATCGGTCGTTACCTGGTTGATCTCATCCGGAACAACAGCGGGAGCGGGAGTCTCGACTACGGGCTCCATAGGGACGGCGACTTCATCGTTGCTAGAGCAGGCTGTTAAAGAACATAAAGCGATAAGTAATAAAGATAATTTTTTCATATTACACAAAATCCTTTCGATATATTTTTCTACATTTTAGCTTAAAATAGCATAAATGTCTACATGATTTTGCAATTTATAATATTTATAATAAGAAAATTGGTAAATATGTGAATTATATTCTACATAAGAAGCTATAATAATTGATAAGATTGAAAAAAATGGAGGTATAAAGAAAATGGTAGAAAAAATTAAAAGTATGACGCTTGCAGAAAAAGTAGCTCAACTAAAAGGATTTTGGCTAAGAGATTTAATGGAAGACGATGAATTATCCTTAGAAAAATGCAGAGAACTAATACCGGACGGCATAGGGCACATATGTCAATACGCCAGTTCTAACGCATATGAAGCGGACAAGTTAGCAAAGATAGTGAGCGAGGTGCAAGAGTATATCCAAAATGAAACGAAGCAGAAAATACCAGTAATGTTTCATGAAGAAATTATTTGTGGAGTAGCGGCCAAGGGAGCGACGGCAACACCACAAATGATAGGGATGGCTTGTAGTTTTAATCCGAGTTTGGTGGCCGAGAATGCGAGGAACGCAGCAACTAATTTAAAGAAGATTGGCGGATATTATGCTTTAAGCCCTATGATGGATGTTATAACTAACGCCAACTGGGCTAGGTTAGAAGAAGGGTTTGGCGAAGATTCGTACATGGTCTCTGTATTCGCAGATGCATTTATTCGGACAGCGCAATCCGAAGGTATAGCAACAACAGCGAAGCACTACGCTGGCTATGGAGTAGCAAATCAGGAGGAAGACTTTTTTATAAATGAAACACTATTTCCTTTTGAAGTGGCCGTTAGAAAATCTAAAGTAGAAGCGGTCATGCCCGGCTATCATGAATTTAGAGGAGTGAAAGCATCCTACTCAATCGAGTTATTAATCGATAGCTTAAGAAATCATTTAGGATTTGATAGGCTAGTGGTTTCGGATTATAACGCTATAAAGGGGCCGTTAAAAAATGATCTGCTAAAAGGTGCTGAACTGGCCATGAATGCTAGTATAGATGTAGATTTACCGGCGGGAGCTAATTACGAATATTTAGAAAAATTGGTTGAGATGGGCCGAATAACTGAGCAACAAATTGATGCAGCAGTAAAAAGAGTTCTGGATTTTAAAGAAAAGTATTTACCGAAAAATCCAACAGTGGCTGAAAAGAATATAAATTTAGATGATGGACGAGAACAAGCGTTAAAATCCGCCCGAGAAAGTATAGTACTACTAAGTAATAATGGGATATTACCGCTAAAAAATAAAGATGTGAAAATATTAGTAACCGGCCCAAATGCTGATTCATGCTATTCGCTTTTAGGTGATTACACATGGGGCGGATTAGCAGAGTTTTTTAGGAAGATTCCGATAGATAGAAATAATCCGAGGTTAGTTACACTGAATGAAGGATTAAAAACGGAAGGGTTTAAAGTAGAGTATGAAAGAGGGTTCAATTGGGTAGAGGTTGAAGAAAAAGCGATAGCAACACAGGGGGGCGATGCGAGAGAAGAAAAGGCAAATAGGAAGCCGTTAGAAAAAGTAGCAGAAACGAATTTTGCCATGGCCTTAAGCAAAGCAAAAAATGCTGATCTGATCATAGTCGGCGTTGGAGAGAATAGATATTTATGCGGTGAAGGGTCCGGTAGGAAGGGAGTAGATTTACCAGGAAAGCAAGAAGAGTATGTAAGTAAATTAGCCGAAACAGGGAAGCCAGTAATAATGGTCGTATTCGGCGGAAGGCCAATGGTAATGAGCCGGCTAGCAGAGAAATGCGCAGCGATAATATATGCGTGGTATCCGGGTGAAGAAGGAGGGACGGCGCTCGCAGAAATAATATCAGGTAAAGTAAATCCGACAGCGAAATTGGCCGTAACGATTCCGAACAATAATGCTGAAGTACCTGTATGTTTAAAAGATACAGACAGAGAACAAATGTTTCCGTTTGGATATGGGCTAAGTTATACAGAGTACGAATATAAGGATTTTACGCCGAAAATAGACATAACAACAGAAGATGAATATTTTGACATTTCTTATTCTGTAAAAAACATAGGGGATATGGACGGCGCAGAAATTACACAATGTTATTTCGAAATAAATGGCGTAAAGAAGTTATTAGGATTTACAAAAACGTTTATGGAGAGTCAAGAAGAAAAGCAAATAAGTATGCGTTTTTATCTAGATCAGTTCGGTCGCTATGAAAATGGCGAGTTTATTATCCGACCGGGTGAGTATAAGCTTATGATAGGGGCATCGGCTAGTGATATAAAACATAATATCAGTTTTGAAATTAAAGGAGATAGCCTGAAAAAAGATAGCCGAGCAAATTATTTTTCAGAAATAATATGAATAAAGAATAATATATAAAAATGTATATAATAAGGAAACAAATTTGTAATTATAAGGTTTATGTACTATTTAATAATAAAAAATTAATTTTAGTATAAAATACCCTAAATAAAGTATAAAAAATATATTTTTTGGATGCGAATTAATAATAAAATTGTTATCAAGCATCCAAAGATTTACTTGTGGATTGTAAATAAATATGGTAAAATAAAAATATATTAAGAATAAAAAAATATGGAGGTATAACATGTCTGATATAAACTTTACACAGATGTTACTTAGTTTTATCGGAGGATTTGGTATTTTTATATTCGGAATGAATTATATGGGTGAAGGCTTACAGAAGTCAGCTGGAAGTAAGATGAAGAGCCTAATAGGAGCATTGACGAATAACAGAGTACTAGGAGTTTTAGTTGGGGCCTTAGTAACAGCGGTCGTACAGAGTTCATCGGCAACTACAGTCATGATAGTGGGATTTGTAAATGCTAGCCTAATGTCTTTGACACAAGCAGTCGGAGTAATAATGGGTGCTAACATAGGGACCACGGTTACTGCCTGGATAGTAGCGTTAGGCGAATGGGTAGATTTTTTATCGCCATCGACGATAGCGCCATTGTTGGTCGCAATAGGTGTAGCAATAAGCATGATAACAAAGAATCAAAAAGTAAAATACATATCTCAAATAGTATTTGGTTTTGGAGCATTGTTTATGGGGTTAGATATGATGAGTAGCGCCGTAAAGCCGTTAAGAGAATTGGAAATGATTAGAGATTTATTTGTAACGTTAGGATCGAATCCATTGTTAGGAATAATGGTCGGAGCTTTAGTAACAGCTGTAATACAGAGTTCATCAGCATCGGTTGGTATATTACAGGCTTTGGCGCTCGCATCCTTAATACCATGGAATGCAGCTATATATATTATTTTAGGGCAAAATATAGGAACAACGGTTACAGCCATGTTATCGAGCATTGGAGCAAACACGAATGCGAAACGAGCGGCCGTAATACATCTTTTGTTTAATGTAATTGGATCCGTAATTTTTGGAATATTTGCAATTATAACGTTGCAATTAATAATCCCAGTACTAGGTCAAAGCTTAATCTCAACTACGCAAATAAGTATAGTTCATAGTATATTCAATATATTGAACACATTGTTATTATTCCCATTTGCTGCTGTATTAGTTAAGTTGGCTACAAAACTAGTGCCAGAGTCACATAAATCCGTAGCGTTAGAAAACAGTATACATTTGGATCCAAGGATATTAGAAACACCATCGTTTGCGGTACAAAGTACATTGAAAGAAGTATATGCTTTTGGACAAATAGCAAAGAGCAATCTTGCTAACTCGTTTGAAGCAATCTTCAATAAGGACGAAAACAAGGTTCAGGAAGTAATAGAAACGGAGAAGAAAATTAACTTTATTCAGCATGAACTTAATAACTATCTCATTAAGTTATCAAATGTTTCGTTATCCATAGATGAAACATCAACAGTAAATACTTTGTTTCACAGTGTTAGCGATATAGAGCGTGTTGGGGATCATACCGAGAATATAGTGGAGTTGGTTCAAAGTTTGATTAAATCCGAAGTGAGCTTTTCCGAATTGGCGGTGACAGAATTGACTGAGATGACTAATTTGGTTATGGAAAACTACTCAAGTGCTTTAGAAGCTTTCATTAATAATGATTTAGAGTTAGCTAAAAAAGTTTATGAGATAGAAGAAAAAGTTGATAAAATGGAAATTCGCCTAAGAAAGAAACATATTAAGCGGTTATCTGAAAATAGATGTAATTCTTTGGCCGGAATCGTGTTTATAGATATCATTTCAAACTTAGAAAGAATTTCAGACCACGCAATTAATTTGGTCGACGCAATTCTTGGCGATGATTATCATGAAGATGAAGAAGAAAACATTGCAATATAAATGAATTTAATACAGGGCTTTGCTTTTAGGAAAAAATAATCCTAGGTAATGCCCTTTGTTTATTTAAAAGTATAATAATGAAGATATTCATATTCAAAAGGCTATCCCTAACCTGCGCTTTATAAATTGATATGTAGAATAAATGCGATTATAGCATAATAAGCAAGATTTTAGATATAGGTTATATTAAAATGAAACTAAATTGTTGGCCTTTTGTTATGCTACAGAAATAGTCTGTTATATAATTAAGTTAGAGATTAACGAAACTTCGTAGCTACTTACGGCGAAGTAGAAACAATATCTAAGTTGTTGGCCAAGGGACTGTCGCAAATGAATAAAATCATAAGTGATAGATTTTGTTTCAAGCAAAAAGATGTGTTGCCATATTGTTGAAAACTAAGAAAATGAATTTAGTATAAATTGATATGTAGAATAAATGCTATTATAGCATAATAAGCAAGATTTTAGATATAGGTTATATTAAAATGAAACTAAATTGTTGGCCTTTTGTTATGCTACAGAAATAGTT
>LNZM01000015.1 GCA_002007295.1 Candidatus Epulonipiscioides saccharophilum
ATGGTGTAATTTTAAAGCATCATCTATATTAGTTAGTGGATGATGTACTTTCTAAATAGTTGTAATCTTCCAGTATATAATTATTTCATTTGGAAAGCTGGCCGTGAAAGTTTTTAGATTTTATTAAAATAATCTAGAAGCGGTAGAGAAAACTAAACGTATAAAGCACATTTTATTGTAAAGATAGCAACTCCTTTCCTTACTCTCTTCTTTCCTCTAACCTTTCTAGATTACCAATTTATCATCCCGTCCCTTTCTTCCTATCTTTATGTTTAGACATAGCCTAAAAAGAAGTTGGGCAAGTATTGACTGAGCAATACACATAAGATAAAAAACCTCCTAATTTTTTAATAGTTAGGAGGTTTTTGTTTTATAAATAATAACTGTCTAATTCTTTATACAATGTTTTTCCTGCTGAATTTTTTGGTATTTCTTTTATATACTGATATTTAAATGCTCTGCTATTAATATTGGTTTTTTTGGCCAAATATTTTTTCATATTATCGCCTTCTAACTCGCTAGTAGCAAAGATCCATAATGCATCATCTCGACCGCTAACGGTCGCTTCTATAGCTGGAAACTCGGCTTTTAGTATTCTTTCAATTTCATCCAAGTTGACCCTATTACCATAAAGCTTCAGAAATCTTTTTTTACGGCCAACAATATAAAAGTAGCCATCATCATCTAGTTCGGCCATGTCCCCTGTTTCTAACTTACCGTTTCGCTCATCACCCTTTAATAAATCCTCAACCTGTTGTGCATACCCTAAAGTTACGTTTGGACCATAATAGATCAGTTCCCCTGGTACTCGGCTCTTAGTTATTTCATGCCCAAATCCATCGGATAGAATTAACTTTCCGCCCGGTATAGCAATACCCATACTACCAATTTTAGTTAAGCTTTTGTCGGCTGGTAAATAGGCCATCCTGGCTGTAGCTTCACATTGGCCATACATAACTATAAATTGTCTGCCTGTTTCTTGTGCATAGCGTGCAAATTCTTCATGGAGATTTACTAATAATTTTCCTCCAGCTTGCGTCATCGTCCTTAACGAAGGTAAATCCATATTAAAAAATTTCAGGCGCTTTAGCATTTCATATGTGTATGGTACCCCTCCAAAACTGGTAGCTTGGTTGGTCTTAAAAAATGTCCAAAACTCCTTTTGCATAATGGATTTATCCGTTATTAAAATGGTAGCCCCGACAAGTAGATGCGAATTAATTATGCTCAGGCCATATGTGTAGTTCATCGGCAACGTTGTTATCGGCCGTTCATGAGCCGTTAACTCCAAATATTGAGATATACTTACAGCATTGGCTAAGATATTTTCGTAACTCTGTCTCACAAATTTCGGACTACCTGTTGATCCACTCGTCGTCAATAACAATGCTAATTTTTCATATAATTGATTTTCATACCCACTATTCTCTAGTAGCATAAATCCAAATTTCGAGTATATTACTTTATAATTTTCATATCTAGTTAATTCAAAATCATCCTGGATCCATAAATATCTCGGCTTGTATTGCTCGATTAAATATTTTTCTTGATCTATATCCAGGTTGTTGCTTAATAAAGCAGGTACCTGAAAATGCTCTATAGCACTAACATATCCCACAAAATCGCCAATTGTATTGTTGCAGAAAATAAAAATCAAAGACCGTTCTTTACTAAGATATTTGGCCAGCTCATCCGACGCTTCTTTCAACTGAGTGTAGGTCATTTCTAATCCGGATTGATCTATTACTGCTGTATTGTTGGGAAAATCGCTAAAACACCACATCGTACTTCTCCGCCAAAATTTCCTTACCTTTTGCAAAAGAACTGAAGTCAACAATGTCGTCGGTTTCCATCATTATATCAAAAGCTTCTTCTAATTCATTTATTAAATTAAAATGCCCTACACTATCCCAATCTTCTATATCATTATAATTTAATTGCTGGGCCTCGTCAGCACCGATTTCAAAGACTGCCATAAAAACTTGTAAATATTTTTCATCATTGTTCATAGTAATTTTCTCCTTTTCTTTTATCAATTTGTACTTGAACTTCTCCCTTGGACTTGGCACTTGACCTTGGCTTTCCTATGAATTAATCAATCGAATAATTTCATCAACAAGTGGCTGACCTTTCAATTTATTTTTTTCTAAGCATGCAATAAAGGAACCGGCCAAATCATATTTTTGCTCTATCCCAATACGTCGCAATTTAGGGAATTTATCCCTCAAAATAAGTTTATCCGTAATAAAACTACCTAATCCACCCATTTTACGATGTTCTTCTATCGTAATAATGGTTTCATAATTAGCCAAAGACTCTAAGCTAGCATCGTCGATATCGGACAGAGTATGCACATTCCAAACAGCAATATCTATATCAAAATCTTTGGCCAAGACTTTAGCCGCTTCTAAACTGTAAAAAACGGATGAGCCGGTAGCAACCAAAGCTACATTGCTAGAAGAGGATTCCTTAAGACAAATAGGTTTTCCGATAACAAAATCATAATCTTTAGTATAAACTATCGGATTAGAAGCATCCCCAGTTAATCGAATATAAACTGGGCCTGAATACTCAGCTGCAGCTATGATCGCCTTTTGGGCTTCAAAGCTATCGGACGGCGACAATATTGTTATATTCGGAATTGCACTTAACGCTGCTATATCCTCCAAAGCGTAATGACTGTTCCCTAGCATACCGGATGAAAAACCGGAATTTATCGATACCAATTTTATATTTTCTTTCATATATCCCATAAAGTTTTTTACAAATTCATTTGCTCGCATTACGTTGAAATTTGCAAAACTGGCTACAAACGGTATGAATCCTTCCGAGGCTAGGCCAGCAGAAATGCCGACCATGTTTTGTTCTGCTATGCCTACGTTGAAAAATCTTTCCGGATGTGCTGCAGCAAATCTTTCTAGCCGACAAGAACTTTTGAGATCACCGGTTAATGCGCAAATTTTTTCGTTTGTTTTACCTAGCATATCTATTGTTACTCCGAGTGCTCCCCTTTGGCCGAGTAAGCTTAATGTTCTAATACTTTTTTTTAACTCTTTCTCAGTCATTTTGTGCCTCCTTATTTCTTCTCATTCTGAGGTCTACTATTTGGCCGAGTAAGCTTAATGTTCTAACACTTCTTTTAAACTCTTTCTCGGTTATTTTGCGCCTCTTTACTTATTTTCACTTACTTCTTGAAATATACTAGTCATATCTATATCGGTTTCTAGAGATTTGGATGAATCTAAAAGCGATATTTCCAATTCTTCTAGGGCAGCATCGAGTTGATCTTTTAAAATTCTAGTGTGATGCCAATAGTTATCGGCCTCCATGAAAGAAATACCTTTACCTTTTATAGTGTTAGCATATATTAATAGGGGCTTACCAAATGTTTCAGCTTTTAACGCCTCTCTTATTTCATCACAGTTGTTTCCATCTATTGATTCTACATGCCATCCACTGGCTCGCCACATAGCTTCTAAATCGCAAGATAACACTTCATCGGTTGGGCCATCCAATTGAAATTTATTAGAATCGACGATGCCGATGAGATTTGTTAATTTATGTGCGCCTGCGTACATTGCACCTTCCCAAATTGAACCTTCGTTGCATTCGCCATCACCCATTAAAACATATACTTTATTGTCCTGACCTTTAATTTTAGTACTTAATGCTTTGCCGATACCGAAGGACAGACCCATCCCTAAACTGCCGGTTGAGCATTCTATTCCTATTTTTAAATTTTTAGATGGATGTGTTGACAATATTCCTCCATCTTGTCCGAACGAATATAACTCTTCTTTAGTTATTAATCCGGCTTCGTAAAGTACAGTATAATATGAAATGCCCCCATGTCCTTTACTTAAAATGAAGAAGTCGTTGTCTCGCTTTGTGTCTAAATATATTACCTTTAGCAATTCTATCATAGATAAGCCGGCCCCGATGTGGGCACCAGAATTGCCTTTGTTAAAAGCCAATTGTAAAACGTTTCGTCTCATATCTGTACATATTTTTTTATCCGTCGTCATATTTATATCTCCTAATTTATAAACGATTTAAAATCTAATTAGTCTGCCATCTATAACGATTATTTGTCCTAAATCTGCATCGATTATTCGTTCCGAATCTACATCGATTATTTTGTATGAATCCGGCACGATTATTTGTTCCTAATCTAATTAAAATCTAATTAGTCCGCCGTCTACAACGATTACTTGTCCCGAAATAAAGGCTGATTTGTCCGACGCTAAAAACACAGCGGTGTTTGCTACATCGGTCGGTAATCCCTGCCTTCTCATATCTGTTTCCTCTACACATCTTTCTACAAAATCATCATCCTGTAACTTTATCATATCTGTCTTTATAATCCCGGGCGCAATAGCATTCACCCTAATATTGTTTCCACCTAATTCCTTCGACATAGATTCTGTCAACCCGATTAAGGCTGCTTTCGAGGAACAGTATATAGATCGGCCGAATCTAGCGTCTTTACCGGCTATCGAAGAAATATTAATAATGCTACCTCCACCATTTTTAATCATAAGTCGAGAAAAATTTTGCATAAGCATAAATGGTGCAAATACGTTTATTTGAAATATTTCTTCTAATTCGTCTAACGTGGATCTATGCACTAAAGAATTATGAACTACGCCTGCGTTGTTTACCAAAATATCAACTGCTTGTTTTTTCTTCATAAATTCTCTTATAGATGATTTTACCTCTTCCGCTTGACCTAAGTCAAAATAGATAGCATCCAAAAATTGACCGTCTTCATTATTAAGTTGTAAGGATAATTCTAATAGTTTGTTTTTAAATTCTTTGGTTTCTTGTCTCGCATGTGCTATGACAGAAGCACCGTTTTTTATAAATTCTTTTAGCATAGCTAATCCTATACCTCTGTTGCAACCTGTGATAAAAGCAGTTTTTCCCTTTAGCATTATAGCCTCCTAACGTGATACCGATTTCTGTTTTAATAAATTTACTCTATCTTGCGCTAAATCAGCTTCGAAAAATACTTAACATTCGATCCGATATTGTTAACTTAGCACAGACTTCTGTTTTAATACATTTGGCCTATCTTGATCTGAATCGGCCTTAAAAAATAAAGTGTTTTCCGGCTTGTAATGAACCCACATGTCTACATTAGATTGAACAAATGGCTCAAAATAATTAGGTATTATATTAAGTTCCTCTTCCTTCTCTACAAATCCGGCCTTTAAAATATATTCTGAATTAAATCCATGCTCGTAAAAATCTATATACTCATAACGTCCAGCTATTATCAATTGCTCTAGCGCTGATCCTATCTTCGAAAATATTTCTTGCTCTCCTATATAATCCACTATCCTTAGTGCCGATCTTTCGTTAGCATATACGGGCCGGATTACTATCACTGCTGAACACTTTTCTTTCTCCGGATCTCTTATCCCAAATACATGATAGTCGTATATTGGGTGCTCATAATATCTATGCTTTATATACTCATAATCTTTTTTCGGTATTTGCTCATATTTCTCTATGTCAAAATTAGCCTGAAAATCTTCTGCCGATTTTAATGTTATAAGCCATGCTCCGTTCGAAATCTCCATGTCGTCTGGATACGTTTCGACTAAACGTTGCCTTATTTTTGCTATTTTAAATTCTTTTATATTTTGATTTAACATGTAAAAATGTCTCATCTTTGTACACGTATCTTTAAATATTTTGGCCCGTATAGGTACCGTCGTATTAACATTTAATCCAAGACCTAGATGATTTGTGGCTTTTGTTAATTCTAATAGCCTTTTTCCTAGCTCTATACCTAAAAATGGCATGTTATCTTTTTCGTTTCTTACTTTCCATAGGCTTCCCCATAGATCTTGTGTTTGCCCAGATCTTGAACACGGTAGGTAGCATAATATAGCCTCTAAGTCGTCGTTAGATCTGCGTCTGGCTATAACAATATTTAGGTTGTTGCCATTCTTAAATTCATATTCAAAGAGTTCCTTGCTTTTCGCTAGTATATGATCCTTTTTCCAATACTTATCGATAAACTCCATAATGTCTTCTTCGTCTTCTATTGTGGCCAATTTAATCTCGTACGTTTTATCATATTTGTTCATCCACAGCCTCCTTAATAGAATATAGACTTAGTATATCCGCTATGCAAAATAATTATGAATAAAAAAACTAAGTCGTTCAGTCGACTTCTTAACTTTAGTTAATGGATGGGGACCAGCACTTTGTATTAAATTCTGTATGACAGAAAAATGATGTAAACTTGCGAAATTAACAATTTACTTGAAAGCAACAAAATCTTGTATGCACGCTTTCTCCCTTCAACTCTCTCCGTCACTTCGTGACATCTTCCCCACAATTTTGTTTTCTATGGGAGCTGTCGCCGAGAGCTATCGTGAAATGACGGCAGTAGAGTATCAGTCTTCAATTTTTGAAATAAACTTATAAATTCATTTGGATCAACACATCTTTAACTTGTTGTTCAACAACTAAAGACTTTAGTCCAGTTAATAGTTCTATACCATCTTCGTAACTGTCAATTAAATATATATGGAATTTTTCTGCCTTCACTGCTTCGATCACTTCTTTGGCCAAAACTAAGTCGATAGCATTTTGATAAGGGATGATCACTCCTTGGTCTCCGGTTAATTCTCCTTTCGCTATACAAGCTTGAAAAAAACCTTCTACTTTTTGTGTTAATCCACCAACCGGTTGGATTTTACCATATTGATTTATAGATCCGGTAACAGCTAAATTTTGTTTTACCGGAATACATGAAATGCTAGAAAGAATAGCGTAAAGCTCTGCACTAGAGGCGCTGTCCCCATCTATGCCACCATAACTCTGTTCGATACAGAGTTTACATTTTAAATTCGGCTCGAGAAATTTAGCAAATTTGTTCCCAATAAATCCTTCTATAATTTCTATACCTTTATCGTATATGTTTCCACTTAAGTTAGATGCTTTTTCTATATTTATAACCCCACTTTTTCCCTTATAAGAAGTAGCACTAATCTTCATCGGATGGCCAAATGCATAGCCGTCAATCTCATATACGCATAAACCATTTACTTCGCCAACTTTTTCGCCGGTTACATCCATTAACGTGCGGGAGAGCTTATAACTCTCTTCTTGGCTAGCGTTAATCTTTTTAACCAATGTCTTGTTGTACCGATCTACTAATTCTATTTCCGACTCTGTAATTGTTTCTAAACTCACTGTGTGGGCCTCTCTTATTAACTTAAATATAGGGTCTAAATCAAAATTTATCTTATCCAATCTATCCTGATTCTTCCTTATAGCTAACAATAACGCTTCGGTTGTAACCGGTTTCAAATTCTCTAAATAGCATAATTGCTTTATCTCATGTCCAATGTACTCTATGGCTGCTTTATCATAATTGATTGTATTTAAAAAATCTACTCTAAACTGAAAATAGTTACTAAAATAAGGAGCGTACTCTTTTAATATAGAATATTCCTCCTCAGAGCCTATTATTATTACCCTGATATTCGCTGGTATTTTTTGTGGCTCCAATGTATGAGATTTATTAATTGAACTCTCACTAGGATCCACCATATGGATAAATCCACTCCTTAATGTTTGCATTATAGCCTGCCATCCACTGGTAGATTCAATTAAATCATGGGCCTTAAGTATTAAAAATCCACCCTGGGCCAAATGTAATAATCCACTCTCGATGCTCATTACATCAACATTCTCTTTTATTATAATGTTTCCTAGTAAGTCTGTATAATCACACCTATCCGCTACAATCGCTGGGGCACCATGCGTTATCGCATTGTTTACTATTAGATTCACTTCATATCGTTTTACAAATTCTGCTAGATTATTAGAGGATAATATCGGTAGTATATCCTTTAATGGCTCGCTAGAATCGATTTCTTTCGGAAAAAATAAATCTGAGTTTTCTATTATATCCTCAGAAATTTGATCCAAAAATTTTTGTATTACCTTATTGTTCCGATATTTACCCTTTAATGGATATAAAACTGTATTAAGATGCTTTAATAATTCTTCGTCAAATACTTCATCTAGCATTTGTTCTAACTTCATTTCTAATGCTTTCATCTCACTTAAGGCTACATTAGCCAATTTCTTTGCCTCTATTATATTTTTTTCTATAGTTTCTTGGTTGTCTATTGACTTAAATTTTTTCTTGCCTTTATCTTCTGCTTTCTCTGCAATAGAAAAAGACCATCCTTCTTCTACTTGGTGAATATTAAATCCAAGTTCGTATATTTCCTTTGTAAGGTTATCAAAAATATTCTCTTTTGCCATCTCTATAGTCGAGACTAAAACATCTTGCTGAGTAGCTATATCAGAGCATTTTAATCTTTGAGGTAATTCAGTCTTTAAGAATGTTACAAATTTTATCATATCATTTTTAAAATTTTGTCCACTTTTTAAGGTTATTATCTTAGGTTTATCTGGTCGATCAAAATTAAATATATAGCATAAATCTAATGGTGTATCTAATTCTTTGGCCTTTCTTTTTACTATTTCAATAATTTCCTTTGTAAAACTTTTTCCTTCATATGCGGCAAAAATATTATATCTGTCCATGTTTAGTCCAAAACAAAAGGCCTGAATTGATTCATTTTGTTGCATAAATAAATTGTTATTTATACTGGAATCAGTGGTAGTAAATGAAAAATCTGAAGAATTGCATAAATCGCATAATTGCTGATACTTCACTTTTTTTACCATAGTTAGCACCCCCCTATTTATACTAATATATGACATAGGGTTGTATATATCTACAGATTTTTGTAAAGTTTTTTTATTTATTTTATCCAAGACAAGGTTCCGAGTATTCGATCCTGTCATATGTAAGATTAATCTAAAGTAAAGTTGAAAGTAAAGTTGAAAGTAAAGAGAAGTGTGTACATCCTAACTAATCTTTCCTTTAGTTGATAACCCCTAACCTCTCAGTCACTTCGTGACAGCTCTTAACTTCTCAGTCAACTTCGCCTAACTCTATCCGTCTGCTTCGCTGCCACCTTCCTCAAAGAGGAAGGCTAAATGCGTTATTGTCCTTGTCGAATATTGCTTACTGTTATATTTTCTATGCTAAAATCTTCAAACGTTGCTGTTGTTCCCTTACCATATGGAGACTGAGTAACTAGTCCAACATGAATAGTTTCTGCAAATGGCATATTAAAAAATCTAACCATGTTATATAATTTTCCATCTAAAGAATAATGAAAAGATAGATTGTTACCCACCCGGACTGCTTTTAGATATACAAAATTATTTTCAATGTTCACTCCGTTCGCATCATCTGAAAACCTTTCGGTTACAACACTAACTATAGCCAACGTACCAAAGTCTGTTTCTTCAAAACAAAGCTTGGACCATAGATTCTCATTATCCATCACCATTAATACTCCGGAATCATATGTGTACTTAAAGTCTACACTCACCTTTACGGTTGCTACGAAGTTGCCCGTTATATCCTGAAATAAAAAAGGAGCATTTCTTCGTCGCTCTATTTCGTTTGTGTTTTCATTATACCCTACAAAAAAATCCGTCTTTTCTTTAGCTGCTAATGTTATAATATTATTGGAATCTATTTTTTGTGATCCATATGCTGAATTTAAAAATTTTAAGGTCATCTTTAACACTTCTCCTTACTATAAATTTAATTTTTTGTATCTTGTATCATCGTAGGAATTGAGTTGATAAGAATTGACTTGTAATTATTTCTACGATGATGTTATAATCAGGATTAAGTTAGATAATTACGTAAAACAAAGCTTATACCGATTTAATCCTATTTTTATATGCTATTATATGCTATAATCTTTGAAATTACAAGTTGAAAGGAGAATTTGATTTTATGTCACAAGTAATTGCTATAATAAATGAAAAAGGAGGGACAGGCAAAAGCACGACTACCACAACTCTGGCATATTTGATAGCAAAGGCGAACAAAAAAGTTTTGCTTATCGATTTTGATGGACAAGGACATTCAAGCCTTATCTGTGGAGTTAATCCGAAGCAAGTCGAAATGACAATTTCTACATTGCTAAACAAGGTGATTCTGGACGAACCCTTACCGGAACCCTCCGAATATATTTACAAGAACAAAAATGGCGTGGATATTATCCCTGCCAATAGTAACCTCTTTGTCTTAGAACGAAATTTATGTAATGTAGATTTTCGAGAAAAAAAATTGCTGGAAGTGGTAGAACCATTAAGAGCGATGTACGACTACATTCTCATAGACTGTATGCCACAAATCGGCACACCAATGATTAATGTAATGATGTGTTCAGATAGCATTATCATTCCCACACAAGCAGAGTTACTGTCCGCACAAGGATTGACAGAAGTTTTGAAACACTACAGAGTTATTCAAAAAAACAGCAATCACAAACTGAAAATTGAGGGTATTCTCGTTACCATGGATTCCCCTAAGACATTGCTTTCAGCACACGTTAATTCGATGCTCCAGAATACATTTGGTGAAGCAATCCGTATTTTTACCACTCGTATTCCTCGTTCTATAAAAGTAGCAGAGGCTTGTCTGTTTCAAAAAACTATTTGTGAATTTATGCCCCACAATCCTGCTGCCATCGCTTATGAAAATTTTGCAAAGGAGCTAATGAAAGATGGTATTTAAAGAAAAATCCAAAATTAATTTATATGAAAACTTTATAAAGGAACTGATGAAAGATGGCATTTAAAGAAAAACCCAAAATTCAGTTAGAAGATTTTACAGACATGATAGACTTTGAAGAAAAAGATTCTTCAACCTCAAGCGATATTACTGAAATTGCATTTTCCCAAATGCAATCATTTCCCAACCATAAATACAAGTTGTATGAAGGTCAAAGACTTCAGGATATGATAGAAAGTATCAAAGAATATGGCATAATTAGTCCCATCATCTTATGGCACAATGAAAATGGTGACTACATTATACTGAGTGGCCATAATCGTAAAAATGCAGGCGAACTTGCAGGACTTAAAAAATCACCTGCTGTCATTAAAACAGATTTGACATTTGAAGAAGCAAAACTTATTGTAAATGAAACCAATTTACGACAGCGTTCTTTCACGGATTTATCACATTCAGAACGTGCTTATTGTTTATCCGAACACTACCGTACTATGAAGTCACAGGGCAAAAGAAACGATATTTTGAAAGATTACTCCCTCAATCACTGCGTGACACCTCCCTCTGAAGAGAGGCTTGACCCTGATGATAGTCAGGAAAATGCAACCTCGTCCCTAATAGGGACGAAGTTACGAACACACGAAAAAATAGCTGATAATTATGCCCTTTCTAAAAACACAGTAGCTCGATATATCCGAATTGCAAATCTCAACGAATCACTTATGAACTTGCTCGATGAAGAAAAAATCGGATTTTACGCCGCTTATTCTTTATCTTTTATAGAGGACGAAAACGCCCAAAAAATCATTGCTGAATTATTGATTAGGCAAGGTGACAAATTGGATATGAAGAAAGCCGATCTTATGCGTTACTACTTTGATAAAGGCAAGCTGAGTGAAAATATGATCTATGAAATCCTAAGTGGCGCAAAAAATAAGAAAGCAAAATCTACAGCACGTAAACCTGTAAAAATCAAAAACACAGTTATAAAAAGATATTTCACAGCAAATGAAAGCCCCAAAGAAATCGAGGAAACCATTGAAAAAGCACTTGCTATGTACTTTGAAGTGATACATTCAAAAAATGAAGCACCAGGCGATGATTGTAAAACGACATGGACCTGATGATGGCCAGGAAAATTCAACCTCGTCCCTATTAGGGACGAAGTTACAACATACGAAAAAATAGCTGACAATTATGCTCAAAAGATGAAGTATCAGGCGATGATTGTAAAACGACATGGCCCTGATGATAGCTAAGAAAATTCAACCTCGTCCCTAATAGGACATAGGCGGGAACTTAAGAATCCTATTTTATATTTAAAATCCGAAGATGTGAAACTGACTGATAGATAATTCTAAAGATTTTTTGATTCTATAGAAATATTTCCGGCGCGTATCTTTATTCTAACAATTTAGAAATATAGAACATTTTTGATTTCAATATGGTATAATAATCGAAGAATTATTATACTAGCAAACGTAGCGAAGATGAGAAAATACATAAACTAAAGTTAAAGATAGAGGGGCCGTAGCCTTTTTGTTATGAGTAGCTTCATTATATAAGATAGAGATAGAAGTATAGGCGGAAACTTAAAAATCTGGTTTTGTTTAGAACAACATATAGAAAAGTGTAATATTTATGAAGATAGTCCTTATAACTATATTAAAAAGTCTTTATGGACTCATTTTTCGATAGCTGTATTTGAGTTTAATAATAGTTAATTTTCTGAAGTTCCCATGTATGCCCTCATAGGGACCAAGTTACAACATACGAAAAAATAACTGACAATTATACTCAAAAGATGAAGTACCAGGCGATGATTGAAAAATGACATGGCTTTGATGATAGCAAGAAAAATTCAACCTCGTCCCTATTAGGGACGAAGTTACAAACATACGCAAAAATAGCTAACAATTATACCCTTCCTAAAAATATAGTAGCACGATATATCAGAATTGCAAATCCCAACGAATCACTTATGAACTTGCTCGATAAAGAAAA
>LNZM01000016.1 GCA_002007295.1 Candidatus Epulonipiscioides saccharophilum
GCAGATTTGAAAGTGACAAAAAAATGTTTTAACCATAAAAAAGTTTAGAATATAAATAGAATGCTTTGGACAGCCGAAGGTAAGTCATACGCTATTGAAAATAATTTGGATACAAGCAGATTTGAAACACAAAAATGTTTTAACCATAAAAAAGTAAAGTTTAGAATAAAAAAATAATAACAAAAAGATGTTTTAAAATAGGAGGCTATTATGACTAAGGTAGCATTAGTAGGATGCGGAGCAATAAGTGGAATTTATTTAAAAAACGTCACAAATTTATTTAACAATCTAGAATTTACAGGAGTTTGTGATTTAATACCAGAAAGAGCACAAAAAGCTAGCGAAGAATATAATATTCCGAAAATATATAAAGACGTGGCAGAAGTAGTCGCTGATCCAGACGTGGACATAGTGTTAAATTTAACAAGACCTTATGAGCATTTCGATGTTGCTGCTTGCGCAATTAAGGCCGGCAAACATGTATATAGCGAAAAACCTCTTGGCGCAACCTTAGAAGAGGGTGTAGAATTAATGAGGTTGGCGCAAGAACATAATGTATTATTAGGAGGAGCACCGGATACGTTTTTAGGAGCGGGGATACAAACTTGTATTCAGTTGATAAAAGATGGATATATAGGAACCCCAATAGGCGCAAGTGCGTTCTTACTATGTCATGGCCATGAAACATGGCATCCAGATCCAGAATTTTATTATAAGCGTGGTGGTGGTCCGATGATGGATATGGGCCCTTATTACGTGACTGCTTTAGTTAGCTTATTAGGACCTGTAGCTGCAGTTTCAGGTATGACAAAAACTAGCTTCGAAAAGCGAATGATAACTAGTAAACCTCATTATGGCGAAATAATAGATGTAGATGTAAAAACACATATTGCAGGTATGATGGCGTTTGATTCCGGAGTTATCGGAACAATAATCACATCCTTTGATGTTTATAAAGCCCAAATGCCGTTTATAGAAGTTTATGGTTCGGAAGGAACTTTATCGGTTCCAAATCCAAATACTTTTGGTGGGCCGATTAAACTTTCTACAGCACAAACAAAAGAGTTCAAAGAAATCCCATTCTTATATAACTATAATGAAAATTCAAGAGGACTTGGTTTGGCGGACATGGCTGATGCTATTGAAAAGGGTCAAGAGTATAGTGCTAATGGAGACTTAAATCTGCATGTTCTTGAAATTATGACAGCGTTTGAAGAAAGTTGCAAACAAAGAAAACAAATCGATTTAAAATCCACTGTTAAACAACCTAAACAATTAAGTAGAAATGCAAGATATTAATGAGATGCTAAGTGAGGGACTTCATGTCTCTCACTTATTTTTGTTATTTCCTAAGTGTTATTTTCTGATCATCCTCCATATACTAATCATGACAAACATAAAATACATATTTTTTTAAGGAGAGATCAGGAAAATGAACGCAAAAATTAAAATATTAATTGTGGGGTTATTGCTATGTACACCAATAAGTGAATTTAATGTTCAGTCTATGGAGAATACTCAAGAGTCAATAGTAGTTAGTGAATGGATTACTCATCCATCTATAATTGGAGGAAGTATAAAATTCGATAGATCTACAGGCAAAATTACGGATATAGATCCTAGTGTAACGATATTGAATATACCGGAACGAATAGATAATATATTAGTTACTGGAATAGCAGATTATGCTTTTCACCAACATCCGGAATTAACGAGTGTTACAATCCCTGATACGATTTTAAGCATTGGGCAAAGTGCTTTTGCTGATTGTAAAAAGTTAATGGATGTAATTTTGTCGACCGGACTTAAGTCTATAGAACAAGAGGCCTTTGCTAATTGTGTGAATTTACTGGATTTGGAAATACCGAGTACTGTAGAGTATATAGGGGTGCATAGTTTTGCAAACTGCGTAAATTTGAAAGAGATGATAATTCCGGCTAGCGTTAAAACAATTGGAAACAATGCATTTAGTAATTGTGATAATTTACTTGAAGTAGCTATTTCTCATGGAGTGATGAGTATTGGAGATGGAGTTTTTCATGGTTGTGATAAACTAGAATTAGTCAGCATACCGACCAGTATACTATCGCTAGGTAAAAATATATTTCCGGACAATTTAAAAATGATTTATTATGAAGGAGTAAGAGAACAATGGAGTACTTTAGAATCTGACATTACAAAGTCGGCTATAATTTACAATAGTCAATCGAGTTTATTTGGGAAATGGATAGAAGTAGAGGGTATAGAAGGTGGAAAAATTCAATTTGATGCAGAAACTGGCGTAATTTTAAATGCGCAGTCCACTATAATAGTGGCCGAAATACCAGATTACATAAACGGCGTTGCTGTAAGCGCAATTGGAAAAAATGCTTTTGCCAACTGTGATCAATTAACCAGATTACGGCTACCAGAAACCTTAGTAATGATTTCAGAATATGCTTTTTATAGTTGCGATAGTCTAAGGACAGTAACTATTCCGGAGAATGTAGTTACAATTAAATATAATGCATTTGGATATAATCCGAGTTTAGAAACAATGAATATATCGAGTGGTGTCCAATTTATGGATAGTATGGTTTTTGTTTATAATACTAAGCTTAGAAATATTTATTATGAAGGTTCACAAGATGAATGGAATCAATTAAAGATACCGGCTATAAAAAATGTTATGATAATATATGATGGATTTAATAACGAAGAATTTTGGTATACTGCTAGTGACTTACCCGGATTAGAAAGTGGTAGAATAATGTTCGATAAACTAACAGGTACGATCATGAAAGCGGAGGGTGTTAGTATTGTAAATATACCGCCTGAAATCGACGGCGTGCGGGTCACATCAATATCGGATGATGCTTTTAGACAATTAAAAACTTTGACACATATAACATTGCCAGACACAATAACTTTTATTGGAAATTGGGCATTTAGTGACTGCATCAATTTAAAAGAAATTATATTTTCAAAAATGTTAACCTCGATAGGAGATAATGCATTTTTAAACTGCAGTAGTTTATCTAAGCTAACAATTCCGCAAAATGTTCAGTCCATCGGTAATTCGGCGTTCTTTGGTTGTTCGAATTTAGAATCGGCGACAATTTTAGACGGAACTAAAACGATAGGAGATCTAGCCTTTTTTGGTTGCAGTAATATGACATCTATAATTTTACCGAAGACAGTAACAGATATAGGTCAAAATGCATTTGACGCAACAAACAGTTTGACTATCATATATTTTGGAGGTACTGACCAAGAATGGGATAACCTTAACGTTAATATCTCGGATAATATAACAGTATTGTAAATCCAAAAAAAATAATAAGATATAACAATATTGTCAATCCGAAAAAATAATAAGAATAAACATACATTCATCCTAAAATCAGGATGATTTTTTTATTTATATAGTGAATTATTGCAACATATAGATGAAAAAATACGTCAATAAGATAAAGTATTTAATTTTAAAATATGGTACGATATAAATTATATAGCAGTATGATACGATATAAGTTATATAACAATAAGCGACCAATAATATTGATTTACAAGATAAAGGAGAGTGTATTCATAATGAAAAAGAATATGTTTGTTATAAGTTTAACATTAGCAGTGGCCACGACCTTATTGGCTCAAACATCGGATTGGATAGAAGTGGATGGAATCGAAGGAGGCAAAATAAAATTCGATTATTCTACAGGTATGATAATTGATTCAGAGGATTATATAACGGCTGCCTACATACCAGAAATGATTAATTCAGTAAAAGTTCAAGGTATTGGCCGAGAGGCTTTTCATAACATAAATGATTTATTGATTTTAGCTATGCCAGATTCTATTACATATATCGGACAAGAAGCTTTTGGTAGCTGTGACGGGTTATCTGTTATAGCCTTATCGAATAATTTAGAAGAAATTGATAACTTGGCATTTTCGTCATGTGATGAAATACAAAATTTAGATTTACCAGCAAATATTGACAGAATTGGAATGGGTGCTTTCTATGATTGTGAGGCTATACGTAGATTAACTATTCCTGGCACTATTAAAGAGATCGATAAAGCAGCATTTCAAACCTGTGATCGTTTATATCAAGTAACCTTTTTACCGGGTATAGAATCAATTGGTAGTACGTCTTTTATTGATTGTGACTCATTACAGATTATTAACATGCCTTTATCTTTTACTGAAATTAATATGGATTCTTTTAAAGGTTCTAATCATATATCTAGAATTAATTATGAGGGATCCGAAGAACAATTAGGATTTTTAGATTTAGAGTTGCCAAAAGAATTATTTACCTATTGTAACGATATACGAGCCTTAGATGATTGGATAGAAGTAGAAGGTATAGAGGGCGGTAGAATACAGTTTGATTCTAATTCCGGCGAGATAATAGGTAGCGAAAAAACAATAACTATAGCCAATATTCCAAGTTTTATAAATGAAGTCGAAGTAATAAGCATTGCAAACAATGCTTTTGCAAATTGCGAGGATTTATTAGAGATAACAATTCCAGATACGGTTTACACCATAAAGGATTTTGCATTTTTTAGTTGTGATAATTTAAGAACAGAGGTTGTAATACCCAAAAATGTAGAGACAGTATCACAGGGGGCATTCGGATATAATCCAAATTTAGAAACTATATTTATTCATGAAGATACTAAAATAGATGATAAAGCCTTAGTACATACTGAAGCGGAAGAAATAATTTATTCGGAAAATTACAACGAGGACAATTCCGGCTATTGGCATGAGAATAAATTTAAATTCGATGAGAAGACGGGAATAATTACGGATGTTAAGGACGCAAGATACGAAGTAATACCCGAGCAAATAAATGGAGTATCAGTTATAGGAATAGGCAATGGTGCTTTCAAAAACGCTACGGATTTAAGATCCATAAAGTTCCCCAAAACTTTAAAATATATAGGAGACGAAGCTTTCAGTGGCTGTGAACATTTATATAAAATAGATTTACCAGCGAATTTAGTAAGTATTGGAGATCTAGCCTTTAGAGACTGCACAGAATTGATGGAAGTAAATTTTGAAGGTGGTTTAGAGGAAATAGGAGTAGCTGCATTTTTTAACTGTTCTATGCTAGAAGAAATACGATTTAATGATGGTTTAGAAAAAATATCGGACCTAGCATTCTACGGATGCAGAAATATTGAAGTAATAACAATTCCAGAAACCATTAAAGATATAGGTAGTTCAGTGTTTAAAAATTGTGACTCTCTATTAAAAATTTATTTTGGTGGTAGTAAATCCGAATGGGATGATCTAGATGTATCCATACCGGATGGAATATATATTTTATAATAATCATAATAATATTTTATAATTGCAAAAGAAAATTTTGGAGGCAAACGATGAGTGTTATTAGTTCCTTATTTATAATAGTTTATTTTTTAGGAAATATGTTACTATCCGTTCTAATAAGTAAAATAATTTTATTAAAAAAAAGTTGGATAATAGTCAGTATAGTATCTTTAATTACGGCTTTCAGTACATTAATTAGTATATATATATTGCCGACTTCGCCAATGATCTCATATAGTTGTTTTGCGTTATGTTATGTAGCATATATATTTACTTTATTTGATGGAGAAAAAATAATGAAACTAAGCTGTGCATTTATAATAGCGATTAATTTATTAGCTATATCTATCTGCATAAGTGAATTTATAGTATTAACAACAAACTATACGATGCATGAATTAATAAGAGATCCGAAAGTATGTGTTGGATCTCAATTAGTTATTATGGTTATTCTTAGTATACAAACGATAGCAGTTTTACATACTATCGATGCACGAATTTTAAAATTAATAAGTAAAGATAATAATAGAGTAAATATTTTGTTTATTTTATTATGTTTTCTATTAGTAATGGTTATAAACAATTCTGCCAGTTTAGCACTGGATGTTAATTTTTCAAAATTTTTTATGCAACAATTTATATTTAGTGTGTGTATTTTAGGTATGCTATACACAGCCTTATTTATGATGATAGGATATCAAATATTAGAAGAAAGACGATTAAAAATTACTAATAGTCTAGAAAGTCAGTACAAATCCCTGTCTTCTGATAGCACTGGAATTGTTTTAGAAATAAATTGTAGTACAGCTACAGTAATGAATTATATAGATAATGGAAAGCCACAACCAGAAATGATAGGCATTTCTTATAGTAATTTTATGACCTTTTTTGCTACAAGTTATATTCATAGAGCAGATAGAAAAAATGTTAGTCGAGCAGTAAGTTTGCCGTATATGATCGATCTGTATAGACAAGGCATCCATGAATATAAATATGAATATAGGATATCCAAAGAAGGTGTGTATCATTGGTATCGAGCCTATACATCATTGGCCGAATGTAAGAATGAGTTAATAGCGATAACCACCATAGAAGAAATTAAAAAGTATAAAAATTTAGTTAGCCATCGTGAAGAACTTACTGGTCTATACGATAAAACTTCTTCAAAAGCATTAATTTCGGATTTATTAAATACTAATAAAAATGGCGTTATAGTGATTATTAATCTGGATAATTTTAAAAATATTAATAAAAATTTAGGCCATGAGACAGGAGATAAAATATTAAAGGAAGTGTCCAAAAAATTGATCGATCGTTTTTTAGACGCAGATGTTATAGGACGGATTCAAGGGGATGAATTTGTTATTTATTTTAAAGATCATGTTTCTGATATAGAGGATCGAGCCTTGGATATTTGTAAGCAAATTACTAATACTTATTCAAAAGATAGTATCAATATAACTATATCCGCTAGTATTGGTATAGCGTTTGGTAATAAACATATATCGGATTTTCAAGAAATTTATCATTATGCTAATATAGCCATGTATCAATCTAAAAAACGAGGGAAAAATACTTTTACTGTATTTGACGAAAATTTAATCGAAAATACTACCTTAAGTAAGTTTCTAAATAATGCAAAATAAATATTAATTTTGACAAGTATAAATAACTAATGGACAATTTATTATTTATTTATTATTTATAAATACATCACAATGTCAAAACTAGTTTATAACATTGGACAATTCCTATAAGTTTAAAAAAATCTACAAAATTAGGCCCCATTCTGTCACTTATTTTCTAAAATAGAATATTATAAATTATAACTTTGATTTTATAGAAAGTAGGTGAGACATAATGGAAAATTATACAATTTTAGGTATAGTATTAATTTTAATTTGTAATCTGATTGCTTTAGTTTCTAGTAATACTTCGGAAAATACAACAAAATCCAAAGTTAAAAAAAACGAAGATGAAGACAATGCTATATTAGCGTCTATTATTTTAGAGGTGGAGGAATATAATGCTAAGGTAGCAAATTATATTCTTCACGGACAATTAGAAAATGATTATATAGGAGTATTCTATGATAAATTTATAGCTGAAGTATCATCTAAAAATCTACATGAAGATGATGCTGAAACAGTGGAAATGGTTTCTAGCTTACCTTATATGCTAGAGCTTTATAGACAAAAAGTACGAGAATATACATATGATTTTCGTATTTTGAATGAGGATAATAAATATGTATGGCATCGTGCTATAGTAACCTTTACTAAATGCACAGATACGATAGTTATAGTTATAACTGTTTGTAAAATTTAAGCTAGCAAAAAAGCTAGCTTTTTTTTGTGTATTATAAAGTTTTTGGACCGACTGCTATTTTTAAACCTTCCATGCTCATGTTTTTATCAAAAGCTTGAGATATTTCTTCTAAAGGATACCAATGAGTGACCATATCAGATATAGGAATACCGATTTCTAACGCTCGACGGATCATATCAATAGTAATCGGATAAGTTTGAGGAGTATAGGCGTAAGAACCAACTAAGGTAATTTCTTTATGGCAAATATCTGTATGAGGATTTATGTTGACCTCACCTAGCTCTACAAAATAGCCAACTTCGCAAACACCGCCACCACGTTTTACAAATTTCAAAGCGTTGCTAAATCCAGTAGCATTGCCCGTGGTTTGAAATACGAAACCAGCGCCAACTTTGGTTATTCTGATTACTTCTTTTATAAGGTCTTGGTTAGAAGCAAAATGTTTGAAGTTTAGAGTAACGGATGCCCCAATTTTTTTAGCCAAAGCAAGTCTAGAATCGTTACCATCTATCATGATGACGTTTTGGATACCCATAGTTTTTAAGACAGTGAGAACGGAAATTCCGATTGGGCCGGCACCATTAATTACGCAGAAGGTATTAAAAGTGATTAATCCGGTTGACTTAGCACGTTCTACAGCGTGAACGCCGACGGCTAGGGGTTCGATCATGATACGAGTATTGACATCGAATTCATTAACTTTGAAAAAGGTAGAACCTTTTCTAATAAAAAGGTATTCTGCAAACCAGCCATTTAAATGAAGCTCATCATCAGGGGTTAGGCCGTAACAACCCATTCCTTCGCACAATTCAGTCTTTTCAGGCGAAGTCATGCAAGGCTCACACTGACCGCATGGAATTATACTAGTTACTATTTTGTCACCGACAGAAATCAAATTGCCGACGGTATCGGATTTAATGTTTTTACCAAGTTTAACTATTTCTCCAGTACCTTCATGCCCTAATATAATCGGTAAGCATCCAAATGGATCGTCTTTGTATTCATGAACATCTGTACCACAAACGCCGCAACCTTCAACTCGAATTAACATTTCGTCATCGCCAACAGCGGGAATATCATATTCTTGAATTTCAAAGGTTTTTACTTTTGTCATCATTGCTACTTTAGATTTTGCCATAATGTTATCTACTCCTTCTTAATTACATGTATTTTTGTTTACTGTTTTTTTATATGTTTTTTGAAAACACTTTGATAGCTTTTTCTACATCGATAACCATTTCATTGATGGCTGCGTTGACTAATTCATGATAAAATGCTACATCTGGATGTTCGGCCAAATATTTTTTAACACCTTCGGTACCGGCTTTAGCCATGTAAGAATAATAATTAATTTTGCGAATATCGAGGCTTCTAAGTCAGCACCGGATTTTTGGGTTATTTCTAATGCCCGTTTTGTATTAGTTTATCTACTCCTTATTATATATTTTTTGAGAAAACTTTAATAGCCTTTTCTACATCTATACGCATTTCATCTATAGCTGCGTTGACTAATTCATGATAAAATGCTACATCTGGATGTTCGGCCAAATATTTTTTAACACCTTCGGTACCGGCTTTAGCCATATAAGAATAATAATTAATTTTGCGAATACCTAGATCGATAGCTTTTAGATAATCCTCATGACTGACGCCAGAACCGCCATGCATTACTAGAGGAATATCTACTAATTCGTTTATTTTAGCTATACGCTCAAAATCTAACTTCGGCGCTGAAGCGTAAAAACCATGAGCTGTGCCGAAAGAAGCGGCTAACGCATCGATTTTTGTTTCGGCCACAAATTTTTGTGCCAATTCGGGATCAGTATACATATCTTTTACGTCTAAAGCTTTGGAGCCAGCTTCACGACCGCCTAAAATGCCTATCTCTGCTTCTAAGCTAGCGCCGAATTTTTGGGCTATTTCTAATGCTCGCTTTGTATTCGCTACATTCTCATCATATGGCAATAAAGAACCATCATACATAACAGAGGTAAATCCAAGTTCTAAAGCTTTTTCTAAATACTCTAAACTTTCGCAATGATCCAAGTGTACACATACTGGAATGGAGGCAGCCTTAGCTAAGGCAACCATAACTGGTGCAATATATTTGATTGGAACTACATCCTCATGGACCTCCGCATGCATAAGAATAACGGGTACATTGTATTTTGTGGCCACCTCTAAAACTGCTACTATATTCTCAAAGTTGGGCGTATTAAATGATCCGATAGCCATGTTCTTTTCGTCTGCTATCTTTAAAATTTCTTTCATTGTTACTAACATAGTATAACTCCGTTCCATTTTTTAATAATATAAAAATTCATGTTGAACATAAAGGTCTAAAGATTATTAATCTATATCTATAATTTCATATTTCAAATAATATTTAAAGGCTTCTTCTAAAACTTTTTTCAAGTGTCCAACACCAACTGTAGTATGATGTTTAAAACCATTTCTAGCAAGTTTATTTAGTTTTGTTTCTAAATCAGAGATTTGGGCTACACCGGCACAGCCAAAATAACCGTCTTCGATTATGTCCTCGGTAAATTCGCCTTCACTGCAATAAATATATAATTTTCCGTCCTCCATTTTGCAGTTAGCAAAAGTCATAGGAAAATGACGAATGCGACCTTCGTTAGATCCCCAACCATGACCTGGGTTTAATTTTGCTATCATCTTATGATCAGTTACTTCTCCTGGCCCAGTCATTAAGCTCTGAGGAACTGGCCCACAGTGAAATAAAATTACTTTATTTACAGCGTTGCCGTAATTATTATTCCAATCTAAGCATGCTGTAGCCTGTAATGAAGCTAGATGCATAGCCCGCATAGTTATGGCAGAACATAAATCCATTTCACAGGATGCAATAATTCCACGGTCATTTAATTCGCCTAACAGTACACACGGACAGATATGCAAAATATCTTCCATTTCATTCCAACATCTTAAAGTTATAGCATCTAAGTGATATTCATTTATATATTCATCCAAAACAACGCCAACTTTAGCAAGATTATTTAAGTTTTCTTCGGGCACGTTTGAACAATTAGTGTAGTTT
Organism: Candidatus Epulonipiscioides saccharophilum; assembly: GCA_002007295.1. Taxonomy (GTDB): domain Bacteria; phylum Bacillota; class Clostridia; order Lachnospirales; family Cellulosilyticaceae; genus Epulonipiscioides; species Epulonipiscioides saccharophilum. The sequence continues at coordinate 10,712 of LNZM01000016.1, forward strand.
AGTAATACATTCTTCTTATCCACGACCGCTGGATCCTCGTTAGACTTATTCTGTACTTTAAAAATTAATTCGGATAAGTCGAAGGATTCAATATTTATACCGTATCTCTGAGCAGTTAATTCGTCGAACCTTACCGTTTTAAATGCAGTAGTTCTAGCTCCGATGCAACCGACATTAAAGGATTTCATTCCGGCCACAACACGGCAAATAGCAGCAAAATCATTTAAGTTACTAGCAAACTCGGCAGATAAAGGATGAACTACATGCGGTGGTAAAACTGTATATGGCACTTTATATTGTTCAAAAACATCTGTAACACTGAACTTACCGCAAAATGCATCTCGTCTATGTTGGAAATCTAATTTGCCAAGCTCATCTGGATAAGCCTGCATTAATATTGGTACACCAGCTTTTTCTAAGGCCGTAATAGCGCCATTTTCATCTATAAAAATAGGCATACATAAAATGATACCATCGAAATTGTCACGATTTTCCTCTAGCCATTTAGCATAAATTCGACCCTCGTCACGAGTTTCTACAGCACCGAATCTGGTGGCCTGCTCATCCATAATAATATAGTCATAACCGGCCCTCGTAACAGCTTCCACCATATCTTTTCTCGCATCGGACAATAATTGTTCGGGCATAAAACCTCTATTTCCAAAAAACAATGCAAATCTCATAATTATTTTCTCCTCTTCTATAAATAAAGTTTTGGATAAAGTTGTTCGTATTCCTTATATAAACATTGATATTCTTTTACTCTATCTGGATTTGGGTTATAGACATCTTTAATTAGTACAAGTTTTTTTGCGGCTTCATGTAAGTCTTTATAAATTCCACAAGCAACGCCAGCAAGCATGATACAACCTAAAGTACCGGATTGAGATGACTTAAGTGTTATTATTTCTTTTTCCATTATGTCAGCTTTTATTTGAAGCCATTCTTTAGAAGATGCTCCGCCACCTGTAGCGTAAATTGTATTTATATCAGCTCCAGCCTGGGCAAACTTATTTAAGTTCAGCTTCATCTCGTATGTTGGCCCTTCCATTAAGGCCTGATAAATTTGTTCTTTCGTACTATCCAGCGTTAATCCGAGTATAGCTCCTTTCGCTAAAGAATCCGGGTACGGCGTGCCAGAACCTGCAAAATGTGGTAAGATTAATAGTCCAGAAGGATGTTCATTATCTACACTTAAATTAAATTTAGCATAATCTTCTGAAGGTGCAAATTGATTTCTATACCATTTTAACAATGCGCCACCTGTATAGGTGAAAGCATATGTAATGTATAAATTATCAATATACGGAACAATAGCATAACCACATTTTTGTAAAATCTTTGTGTTAACTCCTGACTTAAAGACAGCTGTGAGACATTCCACGGTTCCTGTTCCATCCACAGCCGTTTTTTCTTTTAATACTCCTGTGCCAATGGCAGCAGCCACCTGGTCATGACAACCAGAAACAATTAGAGGGCGATTAGTAAATCCGATATTAACGCTATCCAATAATCGATCTGCTATCGTACCAATGGGCACAATGTTAGGCAAAAGACTTTCAGAAATTTCAGCAAACTCTAGAATTTTTTTATTCCAAGATAGATTTTGTATATCGAAGGCCATAGTTCTGGTAGCCAAAGAATAATCTATTTGGTGGACACCGGATAATTTATAAACGATATAGTCTTCAATAAGTGCTATTTTTTTACACTTGGCCCAAGCTTGAGGATTAGAATGTTTTATCCAGAGCCATTTAGCAACGCTGTACATTTTACCAGGGACAAGGCCGGTGGTATCGAAAATAAAATCTTCGCCGAAAGCATCGACCAAAGATTGACACTGAGCCTCTCCATTAGGATCCGTGAACAAATAAGCATCTGTCAAAGGATTATCGGATTCATCCAAGAGGACACTAGCTTCACCAAATGAGGTCACGCAGATAGCATCTATATGTTTTATTTCGGATGATATTTCATTTAAAATGGATAAAACACAATTCCAAATTAGATTAACGTTTACAGTATGAGCTTCTTTTGTAATTGATACACTGTATTCTTGATAAACTTCTTTTATGGGCTGGCCATTATGATCATAAACACTGCACTTAGAACCAGTTGTGCCGATATCTAAACCTGCTATAAACAAAAGTATCACCTCTTTTTATTTTAATTATATTGAAACTTTTCCCAGATTAATATATAGTAAAGTTCAAAAATTAGTAAATTCGTTCGTTAAGGAGACATTATGGATTTAAGTATTAACTATCAAGAAATAAACAATATTTTGATGGATTTTTATCATTTAACTGGTTTTAGAATTGCTTTGTTTAATGCAGAGTTTCAAGAACTTTTAGCATACCCAACTAGATTATCCACGTTTTGCAAATTGTTAAGAGATGAAGCAAAGTTAGAAGAGATATGTAAAAAATCTGATTATGAAGCTTTTTGTAAATGTCAAAAAACAAGTGAAAGTTTGTACTATAAATGTCATATGGGAATGACAGAAATGCTTGTTCCAATAAAGATAGAAGAGAATATTATTGGTTATATAATGACGGGGCAAATTTATGAGGAGAACACGACTAGTTGGCCGAAATTAGCCCAATATTTAAATATAGAAGTAGAAGGCAGTTTAGCATATGATAAGCTAGAACAAATTTATAATAATAAACAGAAATTGACTAGTAAACAGATGCATTCTGCATTTAATATACTCAATGTTATAACCAAATATTTATGTCAAAACGAGAAAATAACAAAAAATAAACATAAATTTGCATATAAATTAGATCAATTTATAATCGATAATATAGATCAAGATATAGACGTAAACATGCTATGTAAAAAGTTTGAGTATCAAAAAACTACGTTTTACAAAGTAACAAACGAATGTTACGGTACAAGTATAATGAAGCATGTAATGCAACTTAGGATACAATTTGCAAAGAAATTGCTATTAAATACTAATCTACCAATAAGTATTATTTCGTCCCAAGTAGGAATTAACGATTATAATTATTTTACCAAAGTGTTTAAAAAAGAAGCAAAATGTACGCCGAGAGAATTTCGAAAGAATAATATTTATATTTAATAAAAAAATGTTATATACGCCGAGAGAATTTCGAAAAAATAATATTTATGCTTAACAAAAAAATGTTAGTGAAAATTTCGATATCTCACTAACATCTTAATTATAAAACATTATTTATTAGATTCCTGCAAGAACGTCGTTAATTTGTGTTTCCAGTTCATCCGCATTTATTCCATGATGCATACAAGCTTCTTCTAATGTTTCTCCTTGGGCTGAGGGACAGCCTAAACAATGCATGCCAGAATTCATAAGTACTGGTATAACAGCTTTGTCTACACTTAAAATAGCGCTGATTGTCATGTCTTTAGATATTTTAGCCATTTTATATTTTAATCCTTTCAATTTAGTTAGTTTTGTCTATCATATATTAAGTTATTTATTTTTACAAGGGGTATTTTAAAATTCATCCTCAGCCCATTCTAAAGATTCTTGTAAAGGATATAAAAATAATTTGAACACAAGAAAAGTAAACATGCACATCCAACTAATGACTAACAATGGTCTAAGAGCTTTAGAGGCTTTTGGAAAGACTGTTCCGATTACAATACCTGTTATAATCAGACAAGCTTTGGCAATACTAAGATCCATTAAATCTAGTTCTAACTCCATACCTTCAATTAGCTTTAAATACTTTTTCATAGATTACCTCCATTTAACTTATAAAAATATACAATTATTATTCCTCAAAAAATGCTATCTAATACATTACCGGTTCATGATATTTTAATGGATGGATTGAATGCAAGTTACTTATATGGATAAAAAAAATATAACTGTAAATATTAAGAATATGTGCATAAACACAAAAATTAAATAGAACAATTTAGGAGTGATAGTTATCATGAAAAAAATAATTGTAGTATTAGACGGAAAAGTAAAAGAAGGTAAAATTCAAGATTTTCTTGAGCTTATGAAAAAGAGAGTTGATGATACTAAAAAAGAAAAGGGTATTATTAAATTTGAATGGGCATTAGGAGAAGATCAAGAAACTGCTACAATACAAGAAGAATATGCAAATTCAAAAGCCTTGTTAGAGCATATGCAATCAGTAGCACAATTTTCAAGTAATTATTTTAAATTATTTGATTTAAGCAAAGTTTTAATATATAATGAAGTTTCACCAGAATTAAGAGATGCATTAGTAGGCCTAAATCCAATCTACATGAAATTTATTGGAGGATTCAAAAAAGACGAAACCGGCCAAATAAAAAATATTATATCACAAATAGAAGACGGATCACCTGAAGAAATTATAGAAAAAATTAAGTCACATACTAAATAAATCATACCAGGACAAACGCATGAATGTATTTTTTACTAAAATTTTATAAAGACTATTCAATAAAATGTATATGAAATAATATCGAATCATAGAATTTTTATACAAAGTTTTGTAATTCAGTCTTGTTTTAATCTAAATTATGAGTACACCAAAGATCCATTTAGTCTTTTTGTATGCTCACGCGTTTGTCCTGAAATAATGCCTTAAAGCGTTGACAAGTTGCAAAAAATTATATATTATTTCCTTATTAAATTAAAAAATATACACTGAAAGAGGAATCTATTTATGTTGGATCATATTAACTTAGTTGTACCAAATCTGGAAGAAGCAGAAAAGTTTTATGTTGGAGTATTAGGATTTACTATTTCAGGAGATTTTATGACTCCTAATAATGTAAGATATTTGTTTGTAACCAAAGACGGTGTAACTTATGAAATGGTGGAAAATAAGGATTTAAAGGTAGCCAAAGTGGGACATATAGCAATTAGGAGTACAGACATTGAATCCGATTATAAAGAGTTAGAAGCCAAGGGTGCTAAAATGCAAGGTCCTATTGGCCAAGCGGATTTTATTTTCAATGGTGTGAGATTCTTTTTTATCGAAGCTCCAAATGGTGAGTCTGTAGAATATATTCAGTTATTATAATTTCTTTTTATAGAAACGCCAAAAGATTAGTCATAAAATATATTCTGTGATTATCATTTCTTTTATAGCAGCATCAAGAGATACGTCATAGAATATATTCAATTATTATAATTTATTTAACTCGGAGGAATGAGATTAATGGATACAATTTTCACAAGAAGAAGCGTGCGTAAATTCAGTAATAAAGAAGTTGAGCCGGAAAAAGTTGAGCAGATGCTAAAAGCTGCTATGCAAGCGCCATCGGCGGGAAATCAGCAACCTTGGGAGTTTTTGGTTGTAACCGGACGAGAGAATTTAGATGCACTTCAGCCTTTTGGTCAGTATACACAGCCATTGGCTACGGCGACTTTAGCCATTATAGTTATTTGCGCAGAAGATAGATTAAAAATTCCGCATATGTATCAACAAGACTTAGGTGCAGCAACACAAAATATTATGTTAGAAGCTTGTGAGTTAGGTCTCGGCAGTGTATGGCTTGGTACCGCACCCGTGGATGCTAGAATAGAATTCATTCAGAAATTATATAATTTGGATTCGTCTAAAATTCCATATTCTGTTATAGCTATAGGTTATCCTGAGATAGCTGATGCCAATCGATTTATAGATCGATTCGACGAAAGTAGGATAAAATATATTAAATAAATAACTGAAACTCCCACTCCTTTTAGGAGTGGGGGTCTTAGGTACTGACTAACTCTCTTATATATCTCGAAAGAATATATACACTAATATAGTTTCCCTAAGACTTTTACTATCCATAGTTCCAACAAACTAATTAGCGATAGCATAACTCCCGTTTCAAGACGCTGTTATTTTAGTTTATTAACCGTACAACGTGCATTGAACATTTTACGCAACAAATGACTTCTTGTTGCACCCATCCATATTCAGTTGTTATTTGAATTATAACCACCTTAATAACTTTTTATACAAAATTAAAAAAAAAGTTTATTGGGCTTATATCCCTCCCATAAATGAGAGAACTTTACGCCCTTTTATGTAAATTTTGAATTTGTACCTAAATACTTTAGAAAATAAAAAGTTATTGAAACCAAGGGGGGGCATCTCCTCTTTTTTTGTTTTATGACATATCATTTAGTTTAGAAAAAAGGCATATATAAATTATGGAATAAATAAATTATTATGAAGGAGGTGTCTTGTTATGAACTTAATTAAATTAACTTTATCAGCTGTAGGTCCGTTTAATGGATTAGTAGAAATTGATTTTAGTAAAACTTTTAATGAAAAAGTATTTATAATATCTGGTCCTACTAGAATGGATAAAACTATGATATTTAATGCAATAGATTTTGCTTTATATGGCGAAGAAAACAACGTAATCAAAATTAATAATGTTAAATCTATCATTAAAAGATTTGTTAAATTAAAATTTGAGATCGATAATAAAGTGTATAAAATATCACGGTATTTAGATCATTTAGGTGCTGAAGATAAATTAGAAATAGAAAATGAAGAAACAATTACAGATAAGAAAAAGATTAATCAACGAATAGAAGAAACTTTGGGAATTTCAAAAGAAGAATTTAAGTATATAACTATGATACAACATAGAGTTTTTAAAAAATTTTTGACTGCAGAAGATAAAGACAAAAGAGATGTCTTTAAAAAAATTTTTGGGACTCAATTAAAAGAGACAATTAATGAGGACTTTCAAAAACGATTAAATAATATAGAAGATCGTTCGACAGGATTACTAAATAGGATAGAATATTTAATAGACGTATTAGATCTTAAAGAGTATATTCCGGATGCTAAAGCGTCTGATATAGACTTAGTCATTGCTATTACGCAAGAATATTTACAAACAATGATAAATGAAAAGATACAACGAGAATTTTGTAAAGAACAAGCGGATGTTCAGTTAGAAAAACTTCAAGAAGAAGAAGCGATAGCTAAAAAGAATAATGATTTAATAAAACAATTAGAAAGTATTAGACGAGAGCTATCAATTTTAGAAGAAAATCGAGATGAATTCCAGCAGTTAAAGAATAAAATTAGAGATTTAAAAATTATTCAAAAATTTTTGCCATATTATACAAGGATTCAAAATCAGGATATACAATATGACAGTATGTTAGCTCAGCAAGATGTACATCAAAGTATTCAGGATGAACTAACTGAAGTTATAAAAAGGGAATTAAAAATTTTAAATGATTATGCAGAAAAAATAAGTCAGCATGATCAGCTAAGAGAAAATAAAAAAGAATTAGAAAATTTGATTCCAAAAATTATTCGAACGCAAAGTTTAAAAAAAGATTTAGACGATATTACCATTTCTATAAATAATCAAGAATTGCAGTGTTTGGATTTAAAAAATAAGATAGATAATATGACTATGAAAACTATGGAAATAATAGCAGTTGTAGAAAGCTTTAGTTCTATGGAGTTAAAAATGGTAAATTTAGAAATATTAAAGATGGCCAACCAGCATAAAAATATAGAAATTAAAGAGATATATGAATTATTTACATCTTACCAAGGCGGTTTAGATCTATATAAAGACATGTTGGATGAGTATAACATAAAAAGATTAGAATTAGAATTAGAATTAGAAGAAGTTCAAGAAAATTTAGTACAGTCGGAGGGACAAGAAGGTATAATTTATGCGACAAATAGGCATCCTAAGTCAAAAGATGGAAAAAACGGCCTTGGGATTCCTCTTAGCGAAAAAAATTTAATTAGCACAGAAAATTATGCTATGAAAGACAATTTGGATCTTTTTAAACAAAGTCAGTTAAGTCTTCTAAAAGAAGATTTGATTGTAATGAGGACAACAAATAAAATTAAGTTAGAAACCATTCAAAAAAGATTAGAACGATTTAAAGATATAGATGGATTAAAAGAAATTACGTTAATTGATAATATCGAAGTAAATATTAATTTTATAATGGATAAACTACAAAAAGAGCTTATTAAGTTAAATGACGAAATAGAAATAGTATTCAATAATATTATAGAAAAAAATGCTAACATTAAAAATTTGAGTATATTAATTCCAGAAATAGTAGCACTCGAAGGCGAATTATTCAATCTAGAAATAGTATTAAAAGAAAACATTATAAGAAAAGCCGAGATTAATAAAGAATTATCCTTAATACAGAAAAATGAAGTAACTATATTGTTGGCTGAAATTCACTTAAAATTGGATAACATAAATCTAGCCTTAGATACCGAGGTAGATCTGTACGAAGGCCAAAGGACAAAAGTTAAGAATATTCAGCTTCAATTTGATCAATTAAATGCTAAAATGGCTACTTATAATAATTTGATCCAAAGTCATAAAAAAGATCTTTCTATAATGGAGGAAAAATTTTTAAATAATCTCTCTGATAATAATATTTCGAAAAAAACCTTTTTGGATTTATTACCTGAAATAAATAAACAAGATACATTGCTAGATAAATTAAATTCCTATAATAAGCGTATATCCACTTTACAAGCTAAAAAGAAAACTTTATCCGAACAAATTGGCGATGCTGTATATATAGATTTAAAAATATTTGAAAAAAAGATTCAAAAAGGAATATCTCTTAAAAATTATTTAGAAGATCAAATAGCAAGTTTAACACAAACTGAGGCCGTAAAAGAAGAAACGCTGATACAATTAGAGGAAGCAGCAGAAAAGTTTAGAGAATTAGAAAAGCGATATAGAATGATTTCAGAAATTAACAATGTAAAAGATGGACAAAATAGCTTTTATATTTCCTATGAACGGTATATGTTAGAAGATTATTTTGAGTCAATTATTTCTGCTGCTAATGTAAGACTTAAGCAATTCGGAGTAACGGGACTGAGTATTAGAAGGCCAAAAAATTTAAGCAAGAAAAATACAGCTATGAGTTTAATAGCCTATGATGAATATACAGATACAGAAGTGTCGGTCATGACTCTTTCAGAAAGCGAAATTTTTCAAATTTCTTTAGCAATGGCTATTGGATTATCAGATATAATGCTAGTTAAATGTAATAAAGCCAAGTTAAATATTCTATTTATAGATGAAGATTTCACGGTAACGACACAGGCAGCCATAAATACGGCTATAGCAACGTTAAAGGAATTGGAGTCAGAGGATAGATTAATAGGAATTATGTCTAATATAGAAGAGTTAAGACATCAATTTCCTGTAAATTTAGAAATTATATCTAATCGAAAATTGGTCACATGGAGTAATGTATAATTTTCAAATGGATTAATGGATCATTTAAGAAAATTGCGTAATCACATTAGTATTGCGCTTTTTTCTACTTTTTATATTAATATAATTGATGAAAAGAAAGGAAAAATTTTATGATATTTTTATTAGTAATTAATATTGGATTACTTGCTTTGTACATCCTTTTAGTGATGATGCAAGTATCATATTTTAATTATTTGTATAAAAGTGTAGTAATCTATACGAATAATAAAATATATAAAACGGAAACGCAAGTAAAATTTGTTAGACAATTAGTAGAAGAGTATAAAAATATAAAAAAGCAAGATTTTGGAGAGTTAGATATATATATAAAGCAAAGGCTACACAACGACTATATAGGTAATTTTCAATTTCGATCAGTAGAAGATAATATTATAAGGATTCGAAATTTAAGTGCCGTTATAGCTGCTTACAATGTAATATGGGCGATTTCGGCCAATGAACATAAATATACAATAATCGTTTGGTTAAATTTAATTACGTTTTTAGGTATTATACTTGTTAGTATTTGGGCAAGTTTACAAAAGCGAAAACATGATATAATTATGATTTTAAAAGATTATATAATAAATCAGTATCCATTGGAAACATTAAAGAATTCACAAGATGAAATAAATAAGCAGTTAGCGTGGGAAAATGCTAGGCTACGGGAAACGATCACACTAAACAATTTAACAATAGATAAGCAACGAGAAAAAATTGAACAATTAGAAGATCGACTAGCTTTAGACGAAGAGTATTTTTCGGCCAGTCAAAGTTTAGCAAAAGAGAGAAAGTGGCGATTATTAAATAGTTTAAATATGGAGGACATAAATCATTTTTTAGAAGATTTTGGCATTTAAAACATAAGATGATATAAATAAATTTGTGAAAGCATTTAACATTTAAAGATAAGATGATAAAATAAATTTATAGAATAATTTGGTATTTAAAAAGCAAAAATTGCTAATACTAAAGCATAGATGACGAGATTTATGCTTGCGTCAATTTATATATTTTTGGAGGAGAAAATGATTAAATTAGATGTAAAAAAGACTGGTATTAGGGAAAATGAATTTACCAATATAAAAAGCCAATTAGAGTTAGCGCATAAAATATTGCATGAGGGATTAGGAGCTGGCTCGGACTATTTAGGATGGATAGACTTACCCGTAAACTACGATAAAGAAGAGTTTGAAAATATAAAAGAGGCAGCCAAAAAAATTCGCCATAATAGTGATGTACTAATAGTAATAGGGATCGGTGGCTCCTATCTCGGCGCTAGAGCATGTATAGAAGCGTTAACTCACCAATTCTATAATTCGTTAACAAAAGAGGATCGTAAAGCTCCTGAGATATATTTTGTTGGAAATAACATATCTGGCATTTATTTAAAGCAACTTTTAGACGTATGTAAGGGTAAAGATATCAGTGTTAACGTTATTTCTAAATCTGGAACAACGACAGAGCCGGCAATAGCATTTAGAGTATTTAAAAAATTATTAGAAGAAAAGTATGGTAAAGAAGGGGCTAAAGATAGAATATATGCAACAACGGATAAAT
>LNZM01000017.1 GCA_002007295.1 Candidatus Epulonipiscioides saccharophilum
TTGTAAAAAAACTTAGTCATTTACCAGTAATAATGGATCCAAGCCATGCTGCTGGCCTGAACTGGATGGTTGATCCGCTATCTAAAGCGGCTGTAGCAGTAGGGTGCGACGGATTAATTATTGAAGTCCACAATAATCCAGCTTGTGCATTGTGTGATGGGCAGCAATCTATTACGCCAAAAGAATTCGGAGAACTAATTGACAAGTTAAGGATAATTGCTCCTGTAGTGGGTCGAACTATACTATAAAAAGATTGCTCCTGTAGTGGGCCGAACTATACTTTAAAAGATTAAAGATAAAATGCAAATAAAGGAGAGGACAAAATGAAGACAATAATTGTTAATTTAGGTGCTAATACTTATCCGATTTATATCGAGTCATCTATATTAGAATCAGCCGGATTTTTAATCAAGAGACATCTTCCGAATGCAAAAAGGATATTTATTGTAACAGACTCGAACGTTGTAAAAAACTATCTGATATCATTAAAGGAAAAAATTACAGCAGAAGGATATATAGTAACTACTAAAATAGTGAAAGCGGGCGAAAAGAGCAAAAATCTAAATGTCGTAACAGCCTTATATAACGATTTAGTAGAAGCCAAGTTAACTCGAAGTGATGCTATAGTAGCACTAGGAGGCGGAGTTATAGGTGATTTAACAGGATTTTTGGCATCAACTTATTTACGTGGTATAAAGTTTATCCAAGTCCCAACTTCTCTCTTAGCACAAGTGGACTCTAGTATTGGCGGAAAGGTAGCTGTGAACTTACCGGCTGGTAAAAATTTAATTGGTAGTTTCTATCATCCTTCTTTAGTTATAATAGATCCTGCTGTTTTAGATACGTTAGATCCGAGATTTTTCTTAGATGGATTGGCCGAAGTAATAAAGTACGCATTTATAAAAGATGAAAAATTATATCAGAAGTTACTAGCATTTAAAGATCTGGATAATTTAAAAGAAAACATTATAGATATAATATATACTTGTTGTATGATTAAAAGGGACATTGTGGAGCGAGATGAAAAAGACACGGGCGAACGAATGATTTTAAATTTTGGGCATACTTTAGGCCATGCTATAGAAGCCGTTTGTGGGTATACTGAATGTACACATGGAGAAGGCGTGGCTATTGGTATGAATATAGTAACAAAAATAAGTGAAAAATTAGGATTAACCGATCCAGGCACACACAGAAGAGTCATAACATTGCTAAAAAAATATAATCTGCCATTGGAAGTACCGGATGTGAACAGAGAAGATCTTTTCAATGCAATGCAGATAGATAAGAAAAATGTGGATTCTGAGTTAAACTTAATCTTACTAAGAAAAGTGGGCCAGGCCTATATTTATAAAACAGATGTAGAGTTTTTTGAGGGCATATAAAAATGAGTTCTATAAAAATATATCCAACACAATTAAATGGAGAAGTGGTTATTCCACCATCCAAAAGTCTTGCACATAGAGCTATAATTTGTGCAAGCCTCTCTCAGGGAGAGAGTATCATTTCGAATATAGATTTTTCGGATGATATTGTAGCAACTATTCAGGCGGCCAAAGCTTTAGGGGCAGATATAAGGCAAGAAAAGGACACACTATATATAAAAGGAATTTTTCGTGAAAATTTTCAAAGATACAGAAAAGGCAAAAAATCTGATATAACAATAGATTGCAATGAATCTGGATCAACGCTTAGATTTTTTGTACCAATAAGCATGATAATAGGGGATGATGTACGATTTACGGGTCGAGGCAATTTAGGCAAGAGACCGCTAACACCATTTTATGATATATTCAACAAGCAGGGTATAGAGTACGAGTATAAGGTTAAGGAATTGGATCTAAGAATTAGAGACAAGCTTAAGGCGGATGAATTTAGGCTACCAGGGGACATTAGTTCGCAGTTTATCAGTGGACTATTATTCAGTTTACCGTTATTAGAAGAAGATTCAACGATAGTATTAACGAGTCCGCTAGAATCTCGAGGATATATAGATCTTACACTGCAGACATTAGAAATGTTTGGGATAGAGATTACTAATGACAATTATGAAACATTTAGGATAGCCGGCAATCAAAAATATAAAGCAACTAACTATACTGTTGAGGGCGATTTTTCACAGGCGGCTTTCTTTTTGATAGCAGGTGCCATAGGAAATAATATAGCAGTAAAAAATATTGATGTAGCATCGTATCAGGCAGACAAAGAAGTAATCAGTTTATTGGAACGAATTGGAGCTAAGCTAACTATAACGGATAGAACGATAGTAGCCAAAAAGGATAAATTAAGAGCAATAAAGATGAATGGATCTGAATGTCCAGATATCGTACCGATAATGGCATTGATATTGGCTTTATGCAAAGGAGAGAGTGAAATAGCAAATGTGGCCAGATTACGAATAAAAGAATGCGATAGATTAAAAGCTATAAATTCGGAATTATCAAAGCTCGGTGCTCACATCGATGAATCGGCCACAAAATTGGCCATAAACGGCGTGGAAGAACTTTATGCTACAAAAGTGCTGTCCAGTCACAAGGACCATCGTATAGCGATGACGATAGCGATAGCGGCGACGGTAAGTAAAAATGAAATAATATTAGAAGATCCGGAATGCGTAGCAAAATCTTATCCATCATTTTGGGATGATTACAAATTATTAGGGGGACGAATTGAATTAGTAGATTCGGAAAGCTAAATTGTGGCCTCCGCTCCCCTTCCAGGGGCCTAGGCGGGAATTTAAGAATTTTTTGGCGGAGCTTCACTAAAAGTTAATTTTCTTAAGTTCCCTGTATGCCTTTCAGCGAAGCTGGCTGAGGGGTTCTTATAAAGTGATGACTACTTAAAAATGGAGTTGTCGCCCCGCATCATTTTAGGATGAGAATAAATTATTAGGAGGACGAATTGAATAACACGTTTGGAAAAAATATAGGCATTTCAATTTTTGGTGAATCACATGGAGCAGGAATCGGCGTAGTAATGGGTGGCCTACCATCTGGGATAAAGATTGATTTTGATAAAATACAGTCCGAGATGGAAAGGAGAGCACCGGGTCGAGATAAATTATCTACCGCTAGAAAAGAGGGAGATATACCGATAATAGAGAGTGGAATATTCGAAGGGTATACAACCGGGACACCACTTTGTGCTTTAATAAAGAACTCGGACACACATTCAAAGGATTATTCTAAGCTAAAGACGCACATGCGCCCTGGACATGCAGACTACACAGGTTATATCCGATATTCAGGATACAATGATTATCGAGGTGGCGGGCATTTTTCGGGACGAATAACAGCGCCGTTGGTGTTTGCTGGAGCAGTAGCAAAACAGATCTTAGAAACTAGAGGTATAATAATCGGTGCACATATTAGTCAAATAGCATCAATAAAAGATAATAAGTTTGACTCGCAAAATTTAAGCGCTGAATTATTCCGTAAATTATTAATTAAGCAGTTACCAGTAATAGAGGATAGCAAAATATCAGATATGACAGAAGCCATAATAAAGGCTAAAGAAGAAGGGGATTCAGTAGGTGGCAAAATAGAATGTGCTATAATAGGAATACCGGCGGGAATAGGAAATCCATTTTTTGATTCGGTAGAAAGTATAATAGCCCATTTAGCATTTTCAGTACCAGCGATAAAAGGTATAACGTTTGGGGTCGGTTCTGATTTTGCATCTATGTCTGGAAGCGAAGCTAATGATGAATTTATAATATCGGGAGATAAAGTCACTACGAAGACAAACAATAATGGCGGTATATTAGGCGGTATCACAAATGGATCGCCAATTATATTTGAAACTATCATAAAAGCTACGCCATCAATATCGAAGGAGCAAAATACGGTAGACATTGAAAATAAGAAAGAAGTTAAGTTGCAGATTACAGGGCGACATGATCCATGTATTGTACAGCGAGCAGTTGTTGTGATCGAGGCTATAGCCGCTTTGGCGATATTAGAATTGAACCTCTCAGTCACTTCGTGACACAGAGAACCTTGTGAATGGAAAATAGTTCTTAGTTTATAATCATGCCTCTAGATCAATACTAATATCATCAAGAATAAAGTAAGGATGTGGAGGCATGGACAATCAAAATCAATTGCAAAATCATCCACAACAAGAAAGTAAGAAATCGATATCTAATAACAAAGTCTTTAGAACTTCTATTATTGGTATAGCTCTTTTTATTCTAGTAGTATTTGGTTCATATCTATTTTTAATTAAAGTAGGAGGAATAGAATTTAAAAGTTTCGCCGACTTTATAAAGTTTGCATTAATTATTTTAGGAGTCAAATGTATCTTTGCTGTATTCATATATTTTTATTTGATTATTTTAAAAAACAAGAGTCATTTAAATAATAATCAGTCTTTATGTATTAAGGCTGTAATTTCGATCATCTGTACTTTTTTAAGTATTTTTATTAGTGCTTATTATACGCCAGGAATAATATTACCTTTGAAAGGTGTTGTTGGACTTGCAATTATAATTATAATAGGTGAATTGATTCAAATGTTTACCCCCTCTTTTTTTTAAAAGGGGGTATTTTTTTATATTTCGTAATCGACAACAGCTATCGAAGTATTAACTTCCTTGATAAAGTTCATAACATCGACAGCATGAAAAGGATGTTTTAAATAAATGTCTAGATCCTCTAAAGAATCGAAACAAATTTCCGCAGCTATATCAAAGTAAACGGCACCGGATTTTATATTGATACCTACTTCTAAATGTCTTATTTGAGAAATATTTTCTTTCATACTAAGAAGTAAGTTTTTAAATTCTTCTAATCTACTTTTGGATTCTTCTTTTACTTTTACGAAAACGATATGCTTAATCATAGTTTAATCTCCGATCTATTCTTGTTTCTATATTATAAGATAAATGTTAAAAAATACAATGTTATTTGTATGACAATTTTCCTAAATTTTAGTTACATTACAGTTTGGTGAAATAAGCCATTGCTAATTTATAACCTTTGGTACCTAATCCGGAAATAACGCCTTCGGATGAAGCAGCGGTGACGCTATGTGCTCGGAAACTTTCTCGTTTGTAAATATTGGATATATGGACTTCGATTACCTTAATTTTTATGCTCTTTATCGCATCTGCTAAAACATAACTGGTATGAGACAGTGCGCCGGGATTTATTATAATGCCGTCGAATTGTTCATGGTGACATTTTTGTAATTGATCGACTATTGCGCCTTCATGATTGGACTGAAAAAATGTTAGTTCGATATCGTTTTTATCGGCATATATTTTTAAATCTTTTTCTATATCTTGTAATGTTTCGTATCCATATATTTCAGGTTCTCTAATACCTAAAAAATTTAAGTTTGGGCCATTTATGATACATAATTTCATGAGATGTTACCTCCGATTAAATTAATTTTATTATTTATTTTGAAATGTGGAATACGGCTAAATCCTTAGTAAGCATAGCCGGGAACTTAAGAAGCGAAAAACTTCGCATTTGTACTTGACCTTAGCCTTCCGTCCCCCGGAAGGTGGCCGCGAAGCGGACGGATAGAGTTGCACTTGACCTTTGCATTTGGCCTTAGATTTTTTCAAATTCTATTCGTTAGCTTCTCTTATTTTATGTTTTTTTTCTTAAGTTCCCATGTATGCCTTAGTAAAGGGATTTTTGGGTCATGGAATTAATTTCGTTATCTGTTTCATTATTTGTTTTGAAATGTCAAATACGGATAAATCCTTTGTGTCTATTGTTAGAGAACTTACTTTTTCATAGGCTTCTTCTCGTTCTTGCAATCTTTCGGTCAATTTTTCTATGCTATCCACTAAAGGACGGTTAGAATCGTCTTTGATGCGATCGTATAGAATTTCGATGTCGTTTTTCAAATAGATACAGTTTTTATCCTCTAAATATTCTCGGCTAGGCTGATAAGTTAAGATACCGCCACCGGTTGCAAATATCCTCGGTATATCATCGGTTTGTTCTAGGGCTTCTAATTCCAAAGTTCTAAAATGCTGTTCTCCATCTGTTTCAAAAATTTCGGATATAGTTTTTTGGGTTTTCATTTCTATATATTCGTCTATATCTAAAAATGGCATTTCTAAAAGTTCTGCGAGTAGTCGTCCGATGGTAGTTTTACCAGAACCCATGAAGCCGATTAAATAAAAAGATTGGCGTTGTACTTGTAATAAATTTTCTATTTGTTTGTATATGAAAGTTATTATTTGAGATGGGTAAATTCTTTCTTGCCAAATTTCTTGTGCTTTGATAGCTTGCGCTACTAACATGTATAATCCATTTACTGTTTTCAAACCATTTGTTCTAGCGAAATATAGAAATTTTGTCTCTATCGGATTATAGATTAAATCTACAGCACATCCAAAACATTTTATTTTATCTTCGTCAATCGGACTATCATCTATATTCGGAAACATACCAACCGGCGTGGTGTTAATAACACAATAAGATTCACGCACGTCTTCGAATTCATTGTAATCTATGATTATGATATCTGAATTAAGATTAGCAAATTGTTTCAGGGCCTTTTCTTTGTTTCTCGTGACTAAAACAATTTCGGCGGCGTTGTTGTCAATAAGGTAGCATATTACGGATTTTGCGGAGCCACCGGATCCTAGAATATAGAAGTCGTTGTCCTCGACGGGGATGTTACCATAAGATAGCATTTGGCCTATTCCGAAGTAATCTGTATTGTAGCCGAAGGCTTTGTCGTCGACTATTTTAATAGTGTTGACTGCACCAATTTTTTGTGCTTCTTCAGATATTTTATCTAGTTGAGGAATGACATTTTCTTTGTAAGGGATGGTGACATTTACACCATCCATATCCAAAGCTTTTATTGATTCTACGATGGAGTTAATTCTATTTTTTGGTACTTGGTTTAAGACATAACTAGCCTTTATTCCAGTTATACCAAAAAAGAGATCATGTATTCTAGGTGACAAGCTATGGGCTAATTTTTCACCTAGTAATCCATATTTTTTGACCGGTAATTTTTTGATATCATTTTCTAAATTGAGGATATGAGATTGATAGGATTTACTAATTTCCATAAGGTATGTTAGCATTTTTTGGGCATAAGGTTTTAAGTGTACATCATCCAAGAGTTGCAAATTAGCATTAATAATCTCTGTTTCACGGTCTGGCTGAAAGATGCTCATATTATTATGATGTTTAAAGGTAGCTATATCGGCTACGGCATGCATACGTTTTTCGAATAGTTCTATAATTTGCTTATCAATATCATTAATTTGTTTTCTAGCTTGTTCAAGATCCATGGAAAGCTCCTCCTAAACTGTTTTTTTGTAGTAACCTAATACTTTAAAATTCTGGGTCAATTTTTTTATATTTTTAAAAGCATCTTTTATATTTAGGCTTTCTTTATTACCTTGGATATCAATATAGAAGAAATAAGAGAAAGTGCCATTACCGACGGGACGAGACTCTATTTTAGACATATTGATATCGAACTTAGCGAACTCGGCCAAAATTTGATGCAGACTACCGATCTCATGGCGGATTTCAAATAACAGAGTCATTTTATCGCAAGAGGGATCACTTTCAGCGACTTTGGAAACGACAATAAATTTTGTCCAATTTTCTTTATTATTTTGAATATTAGATTCTAAAATATCCAAACCATATAATTGAGCAGCTCGTTTGCTGGCGATAGCAGCAAAGGTTTTGATATTTTGATTTTTAACATATTCAGCGCTGATAGCTGTATTATGATAAGCGGTTTGCTTAACATTCGGAAAAAACTGTTTTAAAAAGATAGTACTTTGCTCAAAACCTTGGGGATGTGAAAATATTTGTTCTATCTCTTCCATTTTGGTTTCAGGAATTACAAGTAAGTTATGTTCTATTTTCACACCGGTTTCCGCCGTAATGTAATAACCATATTTACGCAGTAAGTCGTAATTTTGAGTTATGGATCCTGTCGTTGAATTTTCAATCGGCAATATTCCATATTTTATTTCATCTATTTCTAATCCTATAAAAACATCTTCGAATTCTTTGTAATATTTTGTAGGATGCACTAATCCAAATAATTGAATCAGTGCTTGCTCACTATATGAGCCGGGTACTCCTTGATATCCAATAACCATAAATGTCCACCAATCTACTTATAAAATTAAACTACAAATGTATAGCTTATCTTATAATTTTAGCACCCTAACAAGATTTTTGCAACTCTAGTTACTTAACATTTTTTAATACTATCTCTTTTAGAGAGGATTTATTTGCTAATTCAATTTTTATATTTTTCATCTCTAAATTATCTACATTCATTGCAAAGATTTTAGAGGCTGGTAGTATACCTAATCGATTGAATTCCGGATATTTGTTGCCTATTTCTTCGATTTTTTCAGATGGGGTAAATTCGCCACCTTCGAAAATTAGGTCAAAGTTAGTTAGGCTAATATTCTCTAAATGGCAATCCTCCATACCAGTCATAGCAATTACTGCTGGATATTTGAAAAATTCTTTTGTTGCGCCATTTTTGAAGGCGGTATTTATATTACCGAATAAATTTTTAATTTCGATATTAGATATTTTGCCTGCTTGAGTGTTAGGATTTGGATCATAATAGCTTTTTAATCTATTGCCATTAGTAATAAAAATAGGGCCTGTGGCATCTAGTAAAGTGATATCTTCAATTTTTATGTTGGAAATATTTGCACCGTCAGCCGACAAGATTTTAATAGCACAGCCTTTAGTATCATGGATAAAACAATTTTTCACATGAATATTTCGGATATCGCCCATAGATTCTGTCCCGATTTTAAAGGCGGCCCAATTAGAAGAGATAACACATTCTTCTACGAGAATATTTTCGGACGGCTGGTCATAAGTGCTTTTAATACAAATAGCGTCATCGTCGGAATCAATTATACTGTCTCTTATAATTACATTTTTGGATGAATTTATATCTATGCCGTCATTGTTTTGACCAGATCTATTTAAGATGGTAATATTTTCGATTTTAACGTCGCTACATTTGGATATGCAAAGCATCCAGGCGGGCGAATTTTTAAAACAAATACCTTCTAGTATAATGTTGTTACAATTTATAAAGTTTAATAGAAAGGGTCTTTTTTGAAAGTCTTTAAAATCTGGGGTAAATTTATGCATCCGTCCGTCTATAGTGCATGCACCAGATAATCGGATATTTTGTTTATTGTAAGCATATAGCAGACAACGGCCCCTTTCCGATCCCACAGCGTCGACGAAAATTTCGGATACACCTGAATAATCATCTAAGTCACTTGATCCGATAATTACAGTGCCCGATTCGAATTCGATATTTGTGTTATCTTGCATTTCTAGCAATCCGGTGATATATAAGCCAGAATTAAAAAGTAAAACTTCGTTATCTAGGCTCGTTTTATTGATCGCATCTTGGATTGCTTCAGTTTGAATTTTAGTAACAGATGGGAAAATATTAAAATCTTTTAAAGTTTTCATGGTTTATTATCTCCTTCTATATATAGGTTCTTTGCCTAGGAACCTGTCGCATTAAGGCGACAGACTTTGTTTAAAGCAAAAAGGTTTGTCAGTAGACTTCAGCGAAGTAAGAACAATATCTAAGTTGGTTCCTGCTCCCCTTCCAGGGGCATAGCTGGGAACTTAAGAAGTCATAAAATGACGGAGAGAGAGAAGTGCAAAATGACAACTCAGATTAGTAACTAAAATTTGTAGGCACGCTTTCTCCACACCTCCCCCGCAATGTTGTGAATCGCTCCTAACCTCTCAATCACTAATTAAGGTGATGGATGGAGCTAGGCGTTGATAACTAAGGGGTAGCACGCACTTAAGCCTTCCGTCCCCCGGAAGGTGGACGCGAA
>LNZM01000018.1 GCA_002007295.1 Candidatus Epulonipiscioides saccharophilum
AACTTTAAAATTAATTATTAACAATAAATATCGTTGGAACGCCGTATGAGGTGAAAGTCTCACGTACGGTGCGGAGCAGGGGAAAAGGTGGAGATGATATCAAATCCTTACCTATTGCTATTAGCTATCGGAAATGATATTCAATCTAGTATTATGACCACTTTAATTTTAAAAGAAGTAGGTATCAACTACGTTATGGCTAAAGCAACTAGCGATATCCACAAAAGAGTATTACAAAAAATTGGTGCAGACAAAATTATTCAGCCGGAATTAGACATGGGTAAGCGTGTTGCGGCAGCATTAATTTCCGGTGGCATTATCGAGCATATACAATTATCCAATGACTATAGTATAGTAGAAATTCCAGTACTAGACGAATGGATAAATAACAGTATAATAGATACTAACCTAAGAAATCGATATGGTATAAACGTCATAGCTATTGAGGGATCAGGTCGCCTTGACATTTCACCACGTCCAGATTATATTTTTAAGAAAGATGACACATTAGTTGTTGTTGGAGCAAACGAAAGGATTAAAGCGTTGAATAAAAAAAATGGAAGATAAAAATATCACAAGCATTTCTAACCCTATTATTAAAAATATCCGAGCCCTTCAATCTAAAAAAAGCATTCGTCAACAGGAGTCTCTATTTATAGTAGAAGGTACCCGGGCCGTAAATGATTTGTCCGATTCAGCAGAAATATCGTATTTTATAGCCACAAAAGATGTAGATAGATCTAACTTCAATAAAAAAATTCAGTGGATTACTGTTTCGGATAACGTATATACCCATATAAGTGATACTAAAACACCGCAAGGCCTAATGGCAGTAGTAAAGCAAAAAAGTAAGTCATTAAATGATTTTGAGATAAAAGAAAGAGGCACATATTTAATTTTAGAAGATATAAGTGATCCGGGTAACCTAGGAACCATTATTCGAACTGCTTATGGACTATTTGTGGATGCAATATTTTTAACTAACGACTGTTCGGATTTATATTCACCCAAAGTCGTTAGATCTACAATGGGATCTATATTAAATATAGACATCATAAGAAATCATGATATTGCCAGTTATATAAACTTTTTTAAGGATAATAAAGTAAAACTTTATACAACAGATTTAGACCAATCCAGCAATCTATATGATACTAACTTTGATCAGGCGGTAGCTATAATAGTGGGTAATGAAGCAAAGGGAATTAGCGAGTATGCCAGAAAGCATGCCGATGAAGCAATAAAAATTCCAATGAGAAATGGCCTCGATTCTTTAAACGTAGCTATGGCTACTGGAATAGTTTTGTATGAAGTTGCTAAGCAAAAAAATAATATTTAACAAAGATAAACCAATGAAAGCCATGGAGTAGCAATTTTTCAAATTAGTCAGCTAAGCAAATTTAGAGGTATAACCCAATAAAGGCCCTGGAGCAGCAACTTTTAAAATTAGCTGGCTAAGCAAAAAAATAATATTTAGAAGGATAACTAATGAAAGCCATAGAACAGCAATTTTTAAAATTAGTGGAAGAACAATTAGAGCGAGTTGAACGTATAAAAGCTAACAGTGAAGTGACAGATTATTCTATAAAAGAACAAATTATTATCGGTTACTGTGCTGGAGACGGAATCGGCCCAATAATAATGAATGTAACGATTAATATACTAAATAAATTATTAGTAAATGAAATTCAATCCGGAAAGATCGTATTAAAAGAAATAGACGGTTTAACAATAGAAAATCGACTTGCAAAAAACATATCTATTCCAGAAAATGTTTTAGCCGAGATAAAATCATGCGATGTGCTACTAAAAGGGCCAACAACAACACCAAGTGGCGGAAGCGAAAAAAATATAGAAAGTGCCAATGTTGCCTTACGGCGTGAATTAGATCTATACGCCAATGTTCGGCCGATAGCATTATCATTAGAAGGAATCGACTGGATGTTTTTTCGAGAAAATACTGAGGGCGCATATATTTTGGGTAGCCAAGGTATCGATATTTCTAACGATCTATCCTTAGATTTTAGGGTAATAACAACACCCGGAACTAAAAGAATAGCACAAGCGGCGTTTAAGTATGCAAAAGAAAACAGCAAAAAACGTGTTAGCATTGTTACTAAATCAAACATTCTAAAGAAAACGGATGGTAGATTTTTGGCCACTTGCTTAGATGTTGCTAAAGATTATCCAGATATTAAAGTGGACGAATATTTTATCGATATCATGACAGCAAAACTTCTAGACGAATCCGAAAGGTCAAAATTCGAAGTATTTATCTTGCCAAATTTATACGGTGACATAATAACAGATGAAGCAGCCCAAATCCAAGGTGGAATCGGCACAGCTGGTAGCGCAAATATCGGCGATAAATATGCTATGTTCGAAGCGGTTCATGGATCCGCACCAAGGTTGTTAGAATTAGGACTGGGAGAATACGCTAATCCGTCCAGCTTAATAAAAGCTTCAGAAATCATGCTAAGACACATCGGCTTAGTAGAGCATGCTAACAAATTAAGCCACATTTTAGAAAATGCTAACGAAAAAATTAAGGTTACAGGTAGCAAAGAAAATTCAAAATG
The DNA here is from genome assembly GCA_002007295.1 of Candidatus Epulonipiscioides saccharophilum. Taxonomy (GTDB): domain Bacteria; phylum Bacillota; class Clostridia; order Lachnospirales; family Cellulosilyticaceae; genus Epulonipiscioides; species Epulonipiscioides saccharophilum. Next base: position 2,580 of record LNZM01000018.1, read on the forward strand.
TTCAGACATTGAAAAATATATTTTAAATAAATTATAGCATTTGCAACGCAAATAGAGGGTGGTTTAAAACATCAAACTTCTTCATAAAGTCAAAAGACTTTCACAAATTCCACTCCTTTAGGAGCAAGAAGTTCAAATAGCTTCGCTGACAGATCTCCTAGAAAGAGAGCCTAGTTAGAAAGTCTAGGGAGTCAGAGCTTGACTTATATATTGATTTTTGTTATTATTTAAACATAGAAAGTTCTATTAAAAAATAGGGAGGTTTTGATTTTGGCAAATCTATTAATAGCACATGGTGGCGGGCCGACATCAGTAATTAATGCATCATTATACGGGGTGATAACAGAGGCAAAAAAATATCCTGAAATAGAAAAAGTTTACGGTGCAGTGGGCGGTAGCAGCGGAATGTTAACTGAAAACTTCATAGATTTAAAAGAAATATCAGATGAAGAAATCTTAAAATTATTAAAAACTCCGGCCTCAGCGTTAGGTACATCCCGATTTCCACTATATGAAAAAGAATATGAAAGAATACTAGAAGTATTTGAAAAATATAATATAAAATGGCTACTCTTCAATGGTGGAAATGGTTCGATGGATACCTGTGGAAAAATCTACGAAATTGCAAAAGACAAGGGAATCGGAGTTGTTGGTATTCCAAAAACAATAGATAACGATATTTTTACAACAGATCACGCACCAGGATACGGAAGTGCAGCGAGATTTATAGCGCAAACCGTGAAAGAAATAGGAGAAGACGTAAAATCGTTACCAATACATGTGAGCGTCGTCGAAGCTATGGGTCGAAACGCCGGATGGATTACGGCAGCGTCAGCGTTGGCTAGAAAAAAAGAAGGCGACGCACCTCATCTAATTTATTTGCCAGAACGACCATTTAATGAAGAAGAATTTTTAGAGGACGTACAAAAACTTCATGAAAAATATGGTGGCGTTGTTGTGGCTGTAAGCGAAGGTTTAAAAAATGATAAAGGAGAGCCTGTTGCGCCACCTATATTTAGAACAGAACGAGCTATTTACACAGGAGATGTCGGAACTCATTTAGCTACTTTGGTTGTAAAAAATCTTGGAATAAAAGCTAGAAGCGAAAAGCCGGGTATAGCTGGGCGAGCATCTATTATGAATCAGTCACCTGTCGACGTAAACGAAGCGGTCGAGGCTGGAAAAGTAGCCTTACAATCTGTGTTAGAAGGTAAAACAGGTGTTATGGTCGGTGTGAAAAGAATTTCTACGGATCCATATCAGTGTGAAACAATTTTAATACCTATTAAAGAAGTAATGATGGGCGAAAAAATTATGCCCGACGAATTTATTAATGAACGAGGAAACGATGTTACGGACGAATTTGTTAAATGGGCCAGACCATTAATCGGTGGTGAACTAACTGATTTCGCAGATTTTAATTTAGGAGTTAGAAAAGAAAAAATATAATTTAATACAACGCAAAAAGGCGACCGAATTATTTTTAGTATCGGCCGCTTTTTTATTTTTATCGTAACCTTATTCTTCAAAAGTTCCTTTGGCTAACAATACTTTATCTTTTAACATAAATTTGCCTTTAGCCATTAAGCTGTCTATATCATATTTGGAATCTAAAAATAATAAATCCGCATCGCTTCCGACAGCTATGCAACCTTTCTTTGGCCACAATCCATTTGCTTTAGCTGGGTTTTTAGTACATAGAGCAAATACATCAGCTGCACAAATATTTTCTTCTAAAATAGCTTTTTTTACTACTTCATGCAACGTCGTCATTTTAGCCGATGTTAGCCCGATAACTTTTCCATTCTTATCATATTTTGTTTGGCTACCATTGCCGTCTGAACTCATCGTTATTTGAGAAATTGGTACATCATTTTCTACGCAGAGTCTTATTGATTTGGTCGCAGGTAAATCTTCTGTACCCATGCATGAGGTTATATCAATAAATCCTCCCCTTTTTGCAAACTCCATACCTTCTATCAGCAACACTTTATTTCTGTTAATATGAGTCGGGATAATATGGCACGCCGGAACTTCTGTCGATTCTATCATATCAAATAAGGGCGAAATACCCTCTTTTCCATTGCCAACATGAAACTGAACAACGCCAGATTTGCCGGATAGCATTCCACCGATTCTAGCTTGAGTTAACACTTTCTTCAGTTCATTTATTGTTGGCTGAGAAGAACGATGATCCGATATAGCAATTTCACCAACGCCAATTATTTTATCGATTAAAATTATATCTCGCCGTACATCTTCGAACAGAGTAATTACGGGTACCTCGTATGCCCCAGTCAACATATAGGTTGATATTCCCTCTTCATCTAATCCTCTTACTTTGGCTAACAAACTTTCCAAATGACGAGTTGTAGCATCGGTTCCTAATACGCCAATGACCGTCGTTATTCCAGCTTTTATTATTTCGGATAATACTACTTCTGGCGTTCGGCTTTTAAATCCGTCCTCTCCTCCACCGCCTATTACATGGACATGCTGATCTACATAACCAGGTAAAACGATCTTGCCTGCTGCATCTATAATTTCTACTTGAAATGCATTGGAACTAACTTTTATATCTTGCGAAATAGCTATTATTTTATCTCCTTCAATTAATATATCCATTACTCCACAAGCCGTAGGAGAATATAGAGTAGCATTCTTAATTAATATCATCACTTTACCACCTTTCGGGTCCTATACATATATAAACATTGATCAATCACTTGTTTTATATTATTTCTTTAACAAAATTACTTCGGTTTCTAGTATGCGAATTTCTCTAGAGTTATTTCTTTAGCAAAATTACTTCAGTTTTTAGTATACGAATTTCTCTAGAGTTATTTCCTTAGCAAAATTACTTCAGTTTCTAGTATGCGAATTTCTCAGGATTTATTTCTTTATCAAAATTACTTCAGTTTCTGGTATGTCATCTAGTCTAAATAGTAATTTACCTCTTTTATAAACGGCCACATTTATTATCGCAGTCTCTTCTAGCTCAAACGGACCGTTATAAACAATTGCGTTGAAATCGGCCTTATTTCCATTTGTTGTATAATAAATTTCTAGGTTACCTCGCGAAATATAATCTAATTCATCTCCTGGTTTATATTATTAACATAATGTATAACTTCTAACCGAAAAACTAAGTAGAATTGTGCTTTATTTATTTGTATTTCCAATGTTAACAATAATTACCAGTACACAATTTACAACTTTGCTGATCAAAACCATATAAAGTAATGCGTATTTCATTATGCTATGCATTGTTATCTATAAAAAAATTCAGATTTTGATGTTTGAAACTGAAAAAATGTGGCTATACTTTTTAAAGTTAGTAAAATTAAGGAGATGAAATAATATATCTAACAGTAAAGCAACAGGTTAAGCAATTATCCAAGGAGGATTATTTGAGAATAAGAAAACTTTCTCATATAGCTAAAAATTTGGCCAACAAATTCCACTTCTTCAGGAGTGGGAAGTTCAAATCTAAAAAAAGAGCCAGGATACTTGTTCCTGTACTTAAATCCAAGGACACATGTTAATCAAGAGAGGGGGCAGTTAAGAATGAATACTAACGAGCAATTTATAAATGCTAACAATCGACTTGATTATGTAGATTTTGGCTTCCTCTTTGAACTCGGATTTAATCTCGGTATCGCAAGTTTTTTGCCCGACGGCCTATTAAAAAACAACATAAAAAATCACCTTCGTGATCCATTTTATTATAGGGCCGAAGTCTATAATAAATTCTCTTGTAATTTAGAGGAAAATGAAATAGCTCAAAAAAATGTTGATTACTTGTTATTCAAAGGCATATTGTCTGGCCAGAACTTTTTCAGCGAATGGATAGAATCAAAAACCAATGGCGCAGATTACGAGATAATTTACTTTCAAGCCAATTTTAAAACCGCACTCGATCAAAATAACAGAGACGGAAATGAAGAATACTTTTTGCACATGTTAACCTCTCAATTAGATATAGAAATAAATGAAGCGGAAAAAAAGCAATTGTTTGATAAGGGAAATGTGCTACATGCGGATACGATCATAATAATATCTAGTAAAGGTCAATATCATCTTTGCGTTGTAGATAATTCTATTGCTCTCAATAATATCAAAAATTATTCTGATATAGATAATATCAAGCGATTGTACAACGATGCCATATTTAACCAGCGACGCAAAAACAGTTTCAACAACCTAACCATCGATGCTGTGCACATTTCGGATTTGAATATAGTCAGCCCATTGTACATGTATATTATGGGACTTGTATCTAAGGACAAACCACTGTTTAAAATGATTCAGGCAGGTAGCTATGCTTACTCGTTCATTAAATTAATGGCTGAAAAAACATCCATGATCCAAAATTTGAAAAGCATCTGCATAGTTGGATACACGGATTCAGAAATTTGTAGTTGCAATTTAACTACTGATTTTAGCTATATGGATATTTTAGGTGTGTGTTTCAAAAATTATTCACAAGGAAATTCAGACTCTCAATTCCAAACTTTGGACGAAAAAAATGCAAATATATTTAAGAAAGTAAAATCTAACTTTCGAAAATTGTTCAATTTAGATGCCCAAACTGTAAGTGACATCATTGATTTTAAGACTACAACCTTCTCGGAATATTTTGAGGATTTTCAAAATACTGCTACTGAATTTGTGTTTAACAATCAGCAAGATTCGTTTAGAAATATCCATGCGAAACAGATCAAAAAATATATTTCTGACAAGAACATGCAAATATTGTTTTTAACTGGAAACCCAGGGATAGGTAAGACTACAGCTATTGTGGAACATCTAAAAAAAGAGCCAGGATACTTATTCCTTTACTTAAGTCCTAGAGTACATGTTAACCAAGACATCCGTGAAAAATTCTCTGTTCATGAACATCTCTATACGGACGATGCAATTTTTTTGAACTCTAGTTCTCACGAGTCTAATATAATCGAATTTTTTACAAAAGATGAAGCTAAATATACAAATATTAAAGGAAATATTATTTTTCAGCCTGTAAATCAAAACACATCTCAATATAAAAGCCACATAAAATTCAGAAATGTAAATAACACTACGTTTTCGCAAGTTGCACAACCTAAATTGGGTGTTTTGAATAAATTAACCAAGGCTATAGATCACATAATTCAAAACAAATTGAGTAATAAAATTATTGCTACAGCCTGTATACAATCTCTTCGAACTCTCGGTACCGAATCGACGGCGCGCCATATTCAAAATATATTCATGTCATTTTACGATCCGAATGCTCGCCAGATTAAAAATTTCGATAATTTCGCCAATGAATTTCCAAATGTTATCATTATGATTGATGAAATCACGGGTGATAACGCCGGCCCGGCATTATTTCACGAGATGTTCACAACTTTATATAGAAAAATATTTAATAAACTATCTGAGGCTCAAAAACAAAAAGTCAATTTTAAAATAATTGTAGCTGATGCATCGTTATTAAATATCGATGTCATCGAAAAACACCTACGTTCTAAAAAATGCGATAATCGCAAAATTTACTTCAAAAAAAGCACAGTTCCAACCAAAAGTTTCGAAGTAGATAAATTTAAATTTAAAGATAAATATAATTCTGTTTGCATCAATACTAATTCGTATCCGGCCAGCCGGTTAAATATATCTTATTATGTATCCATTCACACTTCTCAGGTTTGTGAGTTGAAAAATATGTCTACTTACAAGGACTATGAGCTGTTAGATAATCGCATGGCTACCGAGGCTGTGAACATAATTTGTAATAATCAAGCCGAACAGGTCATTGTTTATATCCAAAGTATTAAGCGATTATCTACTCTGGTAGAAACGATCAAAGCTAAATACTTTGCTAAAACTAATCAACAATTAATTCAAAATCAAGATTATTTATTAATCAACTCGCAACTATCTAAACAAGATCGAAATCGAATTTTAAAGGTAAAGGATAGCGTGAAATTTGTGCTAACTACATCCTCTGCTAGTAGAGGTATTTCGTTTCTTAAGGCTACGTATATATTAATCGATATTTCGAATTTTCACTTGGAAACCAATCTGATGGAGATTTTACAAGTTATTTATCGTGGTAGAGGTAGCAACTTAGATTTTGGCGAAAAGCATTTAAAATTGTTTGTCAATCATCATATTTTTTATGTTGACGAATTAACAACATTACGGCGCAATAATATCTTGATAGATATCTTTACACTTTTGATTACCGTAAAGTTTAGTATTCTAACTCGAATCTATGGGAGCGCTTATTTTAACAATAGCTATATTTCGATAGTTCCAGTCGGTGAAAAATCAATCTGCAGTAATTCAAATTCTTTGATAGAAGGCTTTAGTAACTTAAGTCAACAATTGAATTTTGCACTCAATAGAAATTCGGATGACCGAGGTATACATTTTATGCAAAAACATTTGATCGATATATTTAGCTCCATGAACATATCTCTTAAAAACAAAATCTATAATAAATCATCTCCTGATGAAATGCAAAAAGATTTTCACGAGTGTTGGGATAAAGGGTTGGACAAACTTCTAGCCTTTAAACCTTTGGCTGATCCGATTATTTTGGGCGATTTGATGATTTTTCATATTAGAGATGGTTTACACAGTTCTTTAAATTTTAACTACGAGCAACTCAAAAAAACTATTTTAGAAAAAAAATTTATTAAACGTGCGCTGGGCTATATTTTTAAGAGCGAAACACTGACCGATGATACTAAACAAAGTCTCTCAAAGGCTTTAAACACCATTGAACATGCATTTAAAAGTAACCAATCTCAAAGTTTGGTCGAAGAATTGCTAAGCGATGATATTTATGTGGCTGTGCCCATTTTAGGTTTATTCTCTTTTTCTGAATTTGAAACATTTAAGGAGCCTGTACCTATTTCAGCATTCCGGGATTCTTCGTTTAAATATTTACTGAAGTCTCTTTTAAACAGTTACTATAGCGTGGAGAACGTTTTACCTATTTCGGCTGACTACGAAAACATCCCCTTTGTAGTGTTTCGATGCACCGATTTGAAAAAAATCCGAGCTAAAATGTACAACGATAAATACATGTTTTGCTCTCGTGAGATCAATTTGCTCAATCTATTGTTGATTGAGTAAAATTTAAGTAATGTTGTGGATCTAAAAATCCTAGACAGTAGAGGCGAATTGGACACGCCTATAAGAATAAGGGTGGCTTAGACCACCAAACTTCTTAAAAAAGTCAAGAGACTTTCAAAAATTCCACTTCTTTAGGAGTGAGAAGTTCAAAGTTACTACAGCGTGGAGAACATGTACTCAGCCGGTGAACTGACTATAGAAAATGAGGACTTGCTAAAGGGATATAAAATTAAACTAATTATATAAAGATCTAAATTATTGAGAGTATTTGCACATTAACAGCAATACTCTTATTTTTTTTCTGGTAATATATTGTATAGCTTGTCATATAATTTAAATGGTAAACAATAATACAGTTGAAAAATAAGTTAAAAAATAAATATACTTTTAAAAAAGAAAGGTGAATTTCATGTCCAAACATAGATTTATAGTTGTAAATTTAAAAGAGTGGAAAGTGCCGGCCGTTATGCTCGGTATATCAATATTATGTTTTGTCAGTTATCTGGAAATTATAGATAGCAAAGCCACCCATGCTACATCAGTAGAAGTTTTTTCGCCGACCCATACATACGATGATGGAATATACAAAGCTAACTTAGCATTTAAGGATGCTAATATCAATCTAGTTGTAACCATAGAGGACGAAACAATTGTTTCGGTCAATTTAGAAGATTTTGATGAACGAGAAAGAATGTTGTACCCAACTTTGAACAACAGCATAAAGTTTGTAAACGACTATGTTCAACGCACTCAGTCCATTGAAATAACGGATAAGACGATCAACCTATCTCCAGCGACGAGCATTTTAATGGATGCTATCAATATAGCCTTATCTAAAACACCAGAGGCAAAATTAAGTACAAACTATCAATCTCCACTGCTAGAAGAAATCTCTACGCAACCACAAGATTAGAAATCAAAATCTCTGAGCAAACAAAAAACTATACATTTTTAACCGCAATACCTGTAATAGAAATGCTAGAGATAAGCATTATAATCGGGCTAACCACATTTATTCTTTGCATACTATCCGGAATATTAGGAACTAAAATAGTTGAATTTTTTTTTAAAATAAATCTCTTTAATTTCATCCGACGATTAATGAATAGCAGTGCAAAGCCGTTAATATTTTTCTTTCTATATTATATATGTATGTAATTCTGATTTTTCATGTCGATTATAATATACTGATATCAACAAATTTTTACATGAATTTATCCGGAAATGCTTCGCCCCCAGTTCAAAACGTAGGAAGTAAACTTGTTGTCGGATTTCTATTGACTTTATTTGTCGAGAATGTTATAGTACGTATGCAATAAATTTATTGCAAAAATAAAATATAGAATACAGGAGATTTAATCTTATGAAAAAAAATTTATAAATACAAAAATGAACACCATATCTAATTTAACAGAAGACAAACAGGAGGACACAAATATGTTAACTACTCAACAAGTAGAAAAACTAATTAATGTAATATCTGTTTTAGCAGAAGACAAACAGGAGAACAAGCCCAAGGAAAAAATGAAAAAACCAACACGATACAAAGTAGGAGTAGTTTTTTCTGCAGATCCAATAGAACAAACTCTGTATCAATATGTCAGAGAACATCATAACTATTCAACGTTTGCGAAATATATTTTAGCTAAAGAGTTTTTATTAAAGAATGAAGAAATAGAAAATGAATTCGATATAAAAACGTATATTCATAATCATTATGTACATACATCAGAATATCCTATTCCACTTCGCCCCAATGTTGAAGAGAAAAAGATCAATCTGTGTTTTAATACTTTATCGTCAGTTGAAAAACAACTGTTCGCTTGGCTTAAACTCGCACCTAATATGTCCTTATATATGAGAGTTCTAATTGCCAAAGAATTTATGTTAGATTATCAATATGATGTAGATAAAATACAGCCGGTTCAAGATTGGTTGAACTCAACAATTTATTTTATTTAAGTATCCTTATAATAGAAGATACTCATTAATTTTTGGGTTAACCATATTTATAATGAAGATACTCATTAATCTTTGGGTTAATCATCCTTATAATGAAAATACTCATTAATCTTTGGGTTAATCATCCTTATAATGAAGATACTCATTAATCTTTGGGTTAATCATCCTTATAATGAAGATACTCATTAATCTTTGGGTTAATCATCCTTATAATGAAGATACTCATTAATCTTTGGGTTAATCCTTATGAAAAATACCAGCTCAGAATCAGTTGTACTAACAGATACTATAGAGCCAGAAAGGAGAAATCAAAAATGACTTTTATAGATAGCATTTTATTAGCTGTTGGATTAAGCATGGATGCCGCTTGTGTATCCAGTACAAATGGATTAGCATATCGGCCATCGCTTTATACATTACTAAAGTTTTCGCTCTTTTTTGGAATATTTCAAGCTATTATGCCTCTCTTAGGTTATGCTATTATTAGATGTTTGGCTATTGATATTTCTTCATTTACACCCTACATAGCTTTAATAATTTTAACTATATTGGGTGCTAAAATGATAAAAGATAGTTTTTCAAAAGATGAAAATAATTTAGCAAACGCAGCCGATCAATTAACTACTAAATTAATTATCATCCAGGCCATAGCAACGAGTATAGATGCTTTAAGTGTGGGTACATTTTTAACCGGTATAGCCATAATAGAAATGCTAGAGATAAGCATTATAATCGGGCTAACTACATTTATTATTTGTATACTATCCGGAATATTAGGAACTAAAATAGGTAAGCCGTTCAACAAACAAGCGGAAATTTTGGGCGGAATCGTATTAATATTTTTAGGTCTAAAAATTTTTATTGGGTCGTAGCTTTGAACAATAGCCACTTCCCTTGAAACTAGTGGAAACGGAGGAGGCACCGCTTCCCCGCAATTTTGTGACTAAGATTCTTAAGTTCCCGGCTATGCCCCTTCCAGGCATACATTTGAACAATAGCAAATTAGAGACTGAACTAAGCAAGCAATTCAACAAATAAGCAAAAATTTTAAGTAGAATCGTATTAATATTTTTAGGCTGAAAAATTTTTATTGGATGGTGACCTTGAACAATAGCAAAAAATAGCTTATAATTTCGAACAAAAGTAATTATCAATCGGAGGTTTGACATGGAAAATCAGCAATACATTTTAAATAGACAACTCGCTCAAATGCTAAAGGGCGGCGTAATCATGGACGTTATGAATCCAAAGCAAGCTATTATCGCAGAGACGGCGGGCGCATGCGCTGTCATGGCCTTAGAGCGAATCCCAGCTGATATTAGGGCTGCCGGTGGCGTTTCTAGAATGAGTGATCCGAAAATGATTAAAGAGATTCAAAAAGCTGTATCTATTCCCGTAATGGCAAAATGTAGGATCGGGCATTTTGTTGAAGCTCAAATATTAGAAGCTATAAAAATTGACTATATCGATGAAAGTGAAGTCCTAACTCCAGCGGACGACACCTATCATATAGATAAACGAAGATTCAAAGTACCATTCGTTTGCGGAGCAAAAGATTTAGGCGAAGCCCTTCGAAGAATAAATGAAGGTGCCACAATGATAAGAACTAAAGGAGAACCAGGTACGGGCGACGTAGTCCAAGCTGTAACTCACATGAGAATGATGCAACGAGAAATGAAAAAAATAACAGCAATGTCAGAAGACGAACTATATAACGTAGCCAAAGAACTACAAGTACCATATGAATTAGTAATCTATGTCCATGAAAATGGCAAATTACCAGTAGTGAATTTTGCCGCCGGTGGAGTGGCCACACCAGCGGATGCGGCGTTAATGATGCAACTTGGCGCTGAAGGTGTCTTCGTCGGCTCTGGCATATTTAAATCTGGTGATCCCAAAAAACGTGCTGCTGCAATAGTAAAGGCCGTAACTAATTACAACGATTATGAAATTTTAGCTGAAGTATCCGAAGATTTAGGAGAAGCCATGGTCGGTATAAACGCAGACGAAATATCTCTGCTAATGGCTGAGCGTGGTAAATAGATGAAAATAGGAGTTCTAGCTTTACAAGGTGCCTTCATTGAACACATAAAAATTTTAGAAAAATTAGGTGTAAAAAGTGTAGAAATTCGTCAGCGAAAAGACTTCGCTTATAATTTAGACGGACTAATTTTGCCTGGTGGAGAAAGTACAGCAATAGGGAAATTGCTAAACGATTTAGACCTATTAAATCCAATACAAAGTCAAATTGTAGGTGGATTACCTGTATTCGGAACCTGTGCTGGAATGATTTTATTGGCCAAAGAAATAGACAATCAATCCAAAACATATATAGCCACCATGGACGCTACAGTAGTAAGAAATGCTTACGGTCGTCAATATGATAGCTTCAATGTTATGGCCTATTTCAATAATGAATTAATCGAAATGCCATTTATCCGAGCACCATACATTAAAACTGTAAATGATAATGTCCAAGTCTTGGCTACTGTTCAAGATAGAATTGTCGCCATCAGGCAAGATAAACAATTAGCCACTTCTTTTCATCCTGAATTGACTAATAACACTTATGTTCATGAATATTTTTTAAGTATGTTGAAGTTATAAATTTCAGTCCTCCCAAATCCGGGAGGATTTTTTATCATAAAATTATACAAAAGGCCATGCTAAATTATGTCAGTTACTCCACGCATAAATGCGGGGGCTTGTATTTAATCTACACGTAGTACAATCGACTTTTTATTAAAGCCTCCTACCTCAAACGATTGATACCATAGGCTTACTGACGATAGCCCTACAGAAAAACATATAGTTAAATTTTATTGAAAATTTACTTTAAAGGCCAGCTCAAATCCATTTTAAGGCTGGATCGAATCTACTTTAAGATCTGTTAAAATCTACTTTAAGGTACATCCGAGTCAACTTTAAGATCGGCTAGAATCAACTTTAAGGTAAGTTCAAATTAATTTTAAGTTAATGCTAAAATTTACGTTAACAAAAGTGATTCAGCTAAAAATAATATTAACTACATAAATAGAAATGGAGAATAAATTATGAATAAAAATTTAAGAAAAGTAGTCTGTTTATTGATGGCAACATTAACTTTCGGGCAGATAGCAAACGCAACTTTGGGGGCCACTATTATGTACAATGAATCCAAAATAGATTTAAACAGCATAGCTCATGAAAAAATTTCGGAATTAGAACTATTAATGGACCAAGCCAAAGCACTGAATATAGATGCAAAAAGAGAAGAAACCACCGTATGGATGGCATATGAATTTTTAAAATTTGCTGATTATGACGAAGCTCATCCGGATGATACTAAAATGCTCTTTGAAAAAAATATGCGTTTTAATAATAAGAAAAATATCGTAAACGGTTTAGAGGATGTTAATTATTGGGTGGAAAATTTAGCCGATTTTGAACGGTCAGAAGTTATTGAAATGCTCGATAAATCCATCGCTACTTTGAAAAATGTTATCGCCGGAAAAATAATCCGAGCTGACGTACGAGTAGTGGATTGGGACAACATAACAGTAGACAAAGAAAACGGCAACTTTTTAAATCCAGATGGAAAACCAATATTTATATACGATTATTTTTCTAAAGCTCAGCAAGAACCCAAGTCGGATCCATATTTGTATAATGATCATATAGGAAATGTTACCTCATCGGTAGCATTAAATTTAGGTCTTTTCGCACCCAATTTGGATGTAACAAACACTATAGAAGGAAAGATGACTTTAGAAGAAAATTTAAATTTGTTAAAAGCAAATGGATATAGTTTATTTACAGCTAAATATAACGATGAAATTTTAGGATTCGAGACAACTTTCCCACGCAAAAAAGGTTCAATTATTGATCCGACATTATATACAAATCATTATGGCAAGCCAATGTTATATAATAAGACAGATAATATAGGTTACTTAATGTTATGGCATTCTGGCGGAGGATATCAGGACTGGTTTTTAGATAAAAACAACCGAGGTGCGGATTCTATATTAACCAAACAAGAGGGAGCAGCAGGGATTCCAAAATATACGTCTTACGATATTGATCAACCAGCATTAAAAGATGCTTGGAAAGTATTATTAGAAGATGTCGTACCGAAAAAACAAGGCGATAATTCTACTAAATTAGGATACATATTAACAAACGAACCGCATTGGTACACAGATGTACGAATCGGCAAATTTTTCATGGTAAGTGGAGGAATTAGCAATGCGACCTTAAATAAGTTTAGAGAATATTTAAGGACCACATATGACAATGACATCAATAAATTGAAAGACGCATGGAATGGTGCCGACAATAGCATAAACAAAATTTGGGGCGGAATGTCTGCTACAGAAAACCAAATAGGAGACAAAAGTAAACTTATAGATCTATCCACGATAACATCGTTCGAAGAAATCGTATTCGGAATACCATTTGACGGTAGCTTAATACAAGGAACAGTCCAGCATTATGATTGGTGCAAATTCAACATGGAGCGAGTAACAGAATGGTTTAGTTTTTTGAATAATACAATATTAGAAAATGATCCGACAGCAGGAACGCATATGAAATTATTTCCTCGAATTTTCACAGATGCAGACGGTTCTAGAGACCATGGAATGGATTTAGAAACATTGTCAAGAATGACAACATACCTAGGAAACGACGTAACAATAAGAAAAGAATATTATGAGACCATGCAAAAGAATGAAAAAGATGATTGGGTAGAAGATTATGCTTACTACTGGCGAGAGGTTGGCCTAATGTACGACCTTAGCAATTCATTTTCGCCAACCCAAAAAGTTAATGTAAACTCAGAAGGGCATGCAATACAAATAAATTCCAACAGGGATATACACATGGATCCGGAGTACGTTCGTTCAGCATATTTTTTATCGGCCATACTTGGCGAAGATGTGAACTTAACATGGTTTTGGCCACGAAAAAGCGATGGTTCCCCCGAAAATACCATGCGATCTGATGTATCTCGTCGGGATACTTATCCTGGCTCAGTAATAAATATGCCTCAAGTAGCAAATGAGATTACGCAAACCTTTTTAGATTTAAATGCACATTCCGTAGCAATTGCAAAAATGCAAAATCTAGACAGACCAGCTCGAATTTTCTATTCAGAAACCTCCAATATCTACGATAATAATCAAGTAAATCTTTTGTTTGATATGTACGAAGCCGTAAGTTTTCATGGCGTACCAATAGGATTCAACACCATGAATATAATGAATGACAAATTAGCCGGAACTTATCCGCAAGAATTCGATGTAACCGTTATATATAAAACGCCTTACGTAACGGATTCCGAATATTCAGCCATACTAAATTTTGCTAAAGCCGGCCACCAAATAATCATTGATGATAACTCTTTACTTTATAATCAATTTGGCTACCAACGGGATCTTTCAGATTTATATGCTATCCCAAACGTAATGCGCAGAAACGGATTACAAGAACTAGCCAATAATACGATGAAAATTGTAAAGGATTCAGGTCATTTCCCTGCCGTAACCTTAGCTGGAGATCTACCAAAAGGATTAATTTGGAGAGTCGTTCCATCCGAAAATATCGGAGAATACACAGTAGCTATAGTCAATGTCAGCAAACATGAAGTTAACTTTGATCTGGCCGTACAATCCTTAACAGATTTTCATGTAGTCGATTTATTAACAGGCCAAAAACTTAACACAACATTAACCATGAAACCAGAGGCCGTATACTTATTAAATGTAGCTGGTACAAAGTGATCTAAGGCTCTCTACTATGGTTCTCCTTCTAGGAGCATACATGGGAACTTAAGAAAATTAACTTTTTGTGCAACTAACTAAGGGGTGGGCACGCCTGCTCCTTTTTTTGGAGGCTTTTTTTTGCCCTCATTTTCCTTATCCTATCCATTATATAGAAGATACTCTCTCTATAATGGATCCACCCCACCACTTAGAGACAGAATAAAAATAAATAATTAGAAATTTGTTGTATAAAATGGAAAAATTGGACAAAATAACTTCAGTCAACAAAAAATGACTAAAACCATTTATTAATAAGGAGAATCTTAAAAATTGGACAAACCAAAATTACCAGAAAAAATCGAAAGTGATTTTTGCAAAAGTTTAACTGGCGTAACCAGAATATTAGAAACACCATACTATCGAGTTTGGGGTTGTGCTCCAATTTGGGGCGAGGACGGCAAAGTTCATGTTTACTACAGTCGATGGATCCACAAATATTCAAAACCTGTTGGCTGGCTCGTTTCCTGCGAAATAGCACATGCCATAGGTAACAGCCCAGAGGGACCATTTAAATTTGTAGACATAGCCTTAGAAGGTCGAGGCGGCAATCATTGGGACAGTTGGTCAATCCACAATCCAAGCGTATATAAAATCAACGATAAATATGTTTTATTGTACATGGGCACCAACGGATATCCATCTGGAATAAACCGAGATGATTTTTTAGCTCAATCAGATGAACGACAAGAAGAAATTCGTGTTATTCTAAGACGTAGCAAAAGAGTTGGAA
The DNA here is from genome assembly GCA_002007295.1 of Candidatus Epulonipiscioides saccharophilum. Classification (GTDB taxonomy): domain Bacteria; phylum Bacillota; class Clostridia; order Lachnospirales; family Cellulosilyticaceae; genus Epulonipiscioides; species Epulonipiscioides saccharophilum. The sequence goes on from LNZM01000018.1 coordinate 18,204, forward strand.
TGGCTATATCTGACAGTGCTAACGGTCCTTGGACCCGCATTTCAGATGAAGAACCGCTACTGCAAGCCGGCCCTCCTGGATCATGGGACGATGTTTGTACTAGCAACCCAGCCATGGTTGTTACACCAGAAGGAAAATATTATTTATATTATAAAGGTTGGCAAGAAGGTCCGATAAGTAATAGAAAATATGGACTAGCTATTTCAGATACATTAGAAGGTCCTTATAAAAAGTATGAAGGGAATCCGATCATAGATTTTTCTTATCTTTCTCCAAGAATCCAATGCGAAGATGCTTTCATGTGGTACGAAGATGGACTTTATAAAGCTATAATGCGAGGCATGGGCGTATTCGGCAACGCTGAAGACGGCGTTTATATCACCTCAAAAGATGGTATAAACTGGAATACAGATACTCCACAAATAGCCTTTAGACGTTCGTACGATTATTTCCCAGAAGAGGCCGAACCTTTATTTAGACCTATTAAAGGTAGGTTCGAACGACCTCAAATATTATTTAATCTGGATACCGGCAAGCCCGATTATTTATATTGTAGCTTGCGTGGTGGCATTTATAATAGTGCTAGCGGAGCCGTACTAAAAATTAACGAATAAAAAATCTGTATTGGATGGATACACCCAGCTTAAGCAACTACTCCTTGTATTACTGACTTTGTTATGATATAATTATATGGACAAGAAAATAGTTGCGTTACAAATGTAAACCATAATGTAGCAAAGGTACTTGTCAATTTGACCAATGAAGAAATTTATAACAAATGGGCAGAAAAGCTAGGTGACGGCCCATAAGGACCATTCGAATTTTTAGATATAGCTTTAGGATTATTTATATTGTAGCTTACGTGGTGGCATTTATAATAGCGCTAGCGGAGCCGTATTAAAAATCAATGAATAAAAAGTATGTATTGGCCGTACTAAAAATTTATGAATAAAAAATATATATGAAAGAGGAGAATGAAAAATTATGAAATTGCCTGAAAAAATAGAGAGTGATTTTTGCAAAAGTCTAACTGGAGTAACCAGGATATTAGAAACACCATATTATCGAGTTTGGGGTTGTGCTCCGATTTGGGGCGAGGACGGAAAAGTTCATGTTTATTACAGTAGATGGATCCATAAATATGCTAAGCCGATTGGATGGGTTGTTTCCTGCGAAATAGCACATGCCATAGGTGACGGTCCAGAAGGTCCATTTGAATTTGTAGATATAGCTTTAGAAGGACGTGGCGGCAATCATTGGGATAGCTGGTCAATTCACAACCCTAGTATATATAAAATAGATGATCAATTTGTTCTTTTATACATGGGTTCGGACGGCTCAAAACTTGGCATCGATCGAGATGAATTTTTAGCACAACCACAAGATGTCCAAGACGAAATGGCCCAAAAATTACTTCGTACCAAAAGAGTTGGGATGGCTGTATCAAAAAGCGCTAACGGTCCTTGGACCCGTATTTCTGATAAAGAACCATTACTAGAAGTTGGCCCTCCTGGCTCATGGGACGAGGTTTGTACTAGCAATCCAGCTATGGTTGTTACACCAGAAGGAAAATATTACCTGTATTACAAAGGCTGGCAAGAAAGCAAGATAAGTAATCGAAAATATGGATTAGCTATTTCGGATAAATTAGAAGGGCCTTATATAAAATATGAAGGAAATCCTGTTATAGACTTTTCTTATCTTGGTCCACATATGCAATGCGAAGACGCTTACATGTGGTACGAGGATGGTATTTACAAAGCGGTAATGCGAGGTATGCAGGTTTTCGGAAATGCCGAGGACGGTATTTATCTCACCTCTAAAGATGGTATAAAATGGAATACAGATTCGCCTACAATAGCCTTTAGACGTTCGTTCGAATATTTTCCAGAAGAAGCCGAACCTTTATTCAGACCTATTAAAGGTAGATTCGAACGACCTCAAATATTATTTAATCCGGAAACTGGTAAGCCCGATTATTTATATTGTAGCCTGCGTGGGGGTATTTATAATAGTGCCAGCGGAGCCGTATTAAAAATTAATGAATAAAAAGTATAGGTTAGCCGTACTAAAAATTCAAGAATAAAAAGTATAGGTTAGCCATACTAAAAATTCATGAATAAAAAATATATATGAAAGAGGAGAATGAAAAATTATGAAATTGCCTGAAAAAATAGAGAGTGATTTTTGCAAAAGTCTAACTGGCGTAACCAGGATATTAGAAACACCATATTATCGAGTTTGGGGTTGTGCTCCAATTTGGGGCGAGGACGGAAAAGTTCATGTTTATTATAGCAGATGGAAACACAAATATGCTAAGCCGATTGGATGGCTAGTTTCCTGCGAGATAGCACATGCAGTAGGCGACGGCCCGGAAGGACCATTTGAATTTGTAGACATAGCGTTAGAAGGTCGAGGTGGCGATCATTGGGACAGCTGGTCAATTCATAATCCAAGTGTGTATAAGATAGATGATCAATTTGTTCTTTTATATATGGGTTCGGATGGGTCTCAATTTGGCATTGACCGAGATGAATTTTTAGCACAACCACAAGATGTACAAGACGAAATGGCCCACAAATTGATTCGCACCAAAAGAGTTGGGATGGCTGTATCAAAAAGTGCTAACGGTCCTTGGACCCGCATTTCTGATCAAGAACCATTGCTACATGTTGGCCCTCCTGGCTCATGGGATGATATTTGTACTAGTAATCCTGCCTTGGTTGTTACGCCAGAAGGAAAATATTACTTGTATTATAAAGGTTGGCAAGAAGGCCCTATCGATAATAGAAAATATGGACTAGCTATTTCAGACAAATTAGAAGGTCCTTATATAAAATATGAAGGAAATCCTATTATAGATTTTTCTTATCTAGCACCAAGAGTTCAATGCGAAGATGCTTACATGTGGTACGAGGATGGTATTTACAAAGCTGTAATGCGAGGTATGGGCGTTTTCGGAAATGCTGAAGATGGCGTTTATATCACTTCTAAAGATGGTATAAAATGGAATACAGATTCGCCTACAATAGCCTTTAGAGGTTCGTTCGAATATTTTCCAGAAGAAGCCGAACCTTTATTCAGACCTATTAAAGGTAGGTTTGAAAGACCGCAAATATTATTTAATCCTGAAACTGGTAAGCCCGATTATTTATATTGTAGCTTGCGTGGTGGCATTTATAACAGCGCTAGTGGGGCCGTTTTAAAAATTAACGAATAAAATATCATTTTAAAGTATAATATAATAAAGTATACTCATAGTATATATTAATAAAGCATTATAATAAGGCATTATAATAGAGCATTATAATAAAGCATTATAATAGAGCCTGATAATAAAGCATTATAATAAAGCTTAGATAATAAAGCATTATAATAAAGTTGATAAAATGTTATAACTTAAGAGATGAAATTTATGTTTTTAACATTGATTAGTCAAAGTTATAAGGAGGGGTATTTATGAATCATTATACAATAAAGCCTGGATTATCGACAGAAAAATTGACAGAATTATCAGATGAGTTATCAACAGAAATAGAAAGTGACTTTTGTAAAAATTTAATCGGTTTAAATAGGATCTTAGAAGCTCCATATTATAGAATTTGGGGTTGTTCGCCAATATGGGGTGAGGATGGAAAAGTCCACATGTATTATGCTAGATGGATCCATAAATACGCAAAGCCTATTGGGTGGTTAATATCCGCCGAAATTGCTCATGCAGTAAGCGATACACCGGAAGGTCCGTTTGAATTTGTAGAGACTATATTAGAAGGTCGAGGCGGTGACCATTGGGATAGTTGGGCGGTTAGCAACCCTAGTATATATAAGCATGGCGATCAATATATACTCTTATACATGGGAACAAGCGGATCTAATACAGGAATAACTAGAGATGAATTTTTGGACCAACCCGAGGAAGTGCAAGAAGAAATTAAACAAAAGCTTCTTAGGACTAAAAGGATCGGCATGGCTGTATCAAACAGCGTAAATGGCCCATGGACTCGTATTTCAGATGAAAAGCCTTTAATCGAAGCAGGTCCAAAAGGATCATGGGATGAGGTATGTAACACAAATCCAGCTATGATTATCACTCCACAAGGTCAATATTATTTGTATTATAAAGGTTGGCAAGAAGGCACTGTCACTAATAGAAAATATGGTCTAGCAATTGCGGATAAATTAGAAGGTCCTTATAAAAAATATGAGGGTAATCCTGTTATAGATTTTTCTTATTTAGCCCCATGGATTCAATGCGAAGACGCTTACATGTGGTACGAAAACGGAACTTATAAATCTATAATGAGAGGAATGGGTGTTTTCGGTTCGTTAGAAGATGGCGTTTATCTAACGTCAAAAGATGGAATCCATTGGAATGACCATTCACCACAATTAGCCTATAAGCGTTCGTACGAGTATTTTCCGGAAGAAGCTGAACCTTTATTCAGGCCAATTAAAGGTAGGTTCGAACGTCCGCAGATACTTTTTAATCCGGATACTGGTAAGCCCGATTATTTATACTGTAGCTTAAGAGGTGGATTATATAACAGTGCGAGCGGCGTTGTACTGAAAATTAATTTATAAATGCGAGTGGTGTTGTGCTAAAAATTAATTTATAAATTTTAAAGCCCTCCATGCTAATTATTGGAGGGTGTATCTACAAATACAAAAGGAGCAGACATAAGATGAAAATGAAAATGCCTACACCAATAGAAAGTGATTTTTGCAAAAGTTTAAGTGGAATAACCAGAATATTAGAAACGCCATTGTACCGAGTATGGGGTTGTGCTCCAATTTACGGAGAAGATGGGCGAATCCATGTATACTATAGTAGATGGAAGCACAAATATGCAAAACCTATAGGATGGTTAATATCCTGCGAGTTAGCACATGCTGTAGGTGACTCACCGGAAGGACCATTCGAATTCGTCGATATAGCTTTAGAAGGAAGGGGTGGCGAATATTGGGATAGTTGGTCCGTGCACAATCCGAGTGTATATAAGGTAGGCAATAAATTTGTGCTTTTATACATGGGTACAGACGGCTCCAAATTAGGAATTTCAAAAGATGAATTTTTGGATCAGACCCAAGAAGATCAGGATAGAATGCATATGGAACTGGTAGCAAGTCAACGAGTAGGAATGGCTATATCGGACAGCGCAAATGGTCCTTGGAAAAGAGTTTCTGATGGCCGGCCAATGGTTGATGTTGGGGGCTTGGATGAGTGGGATGGCGTTTGCACAACCAATCCAGGATTTGTAGCAACACCAGAAGGAAAATATTATTTATACTACAAAGGACTCGATAGCGCAGTAATTAGGAATAGAAGATATGGAGTAGCCATATCAGACAACTTAGAAGGTCCCTATAAAAAATATGAAGGCAACCCCATAATCGATTTTTCCTGTTATGGACCAGCCATTCAATGCGAAGACGCTTACATGTGGTACGAGGATGGAGTATATAAATCTATAATGAGAGGCATGGGCGTATTTGGTAACCAAGAAGATGGAGTATACTTAATTTCCTCAGATGGATTAAAGTGGAGCACAGATCGACCAGAAGTAGCCTTTTGGAAATCCGTTAATTACTTTCCAGAAGAAGCCGAACCATTATTCCGACCATTAAAAGGTAGATTTGAAAGGCCACAAATATTATTTAATCCGGAAACTAACAAGCCCGATTATTTATACTGTAGCTTAAGAGGCGGAGTATATAATAGTGCGAGTGGTGCAATTTTAAAAATAAATCAATAATATAAAATATGCTAGGCAACAAAAAAAGGGGATATAGTTTCCCCTGTATACATAATTATAAAGTCCCATCAATCAATATATAAAAATATGTTCAGTAACAAAAAAGAGGCTATTGCTTTCCTGTTGATACATAACTATAAAGTTCTATCAATTAATAATATCAAAATATGTTTGACAACAAAAAAAGGGGATATTATTTCCCCTTTATACATAACGGCGAAGTTTTCTAACAAATCCGTCACCATTTTGAATTTTATACATAACCATAAATCCCTCTAACAGATACTTCACCACTATGAATTTCGTACATATTACCATCATCATCGATTACTTCTAGAGCACCTTCAGTATTAATTTTTACTACTGTTACTTTTTCAAGTTCATCTCCCGATTTGCTTACATAGACTTCTTTACCAGCATTTATACATAGCTGGGCATAATCCTGAATAAATGGTTTAAGATTCTTTTCGATTAAATAAGTATTATACATTTTATCAAAAACTTCAGAAAATTTCTCTATTATTTCTTCTCTAGAAAATGTTTGATTATATTCTATTTTTAAGGATGTAGCATGTGGTAAGTCCTTCGGAAATGATGCTTGATTAACATTTATACCGATACCTATAATAACGAAATTTTTTCCGGTACTATTACCGACTAATTCACATAATATACCACAAACTTTTTTATTATTAATTAATACATCATTCGGCCATTTAATACGTGAGTGACCATCACAGATATTTTTTATTGTATGACACACAGCTAATCCAGATATTAAGGTTAACTTAGGTATCTGATTTATTGCAAGATCTGGACAGACTATGATACTCATAAATATCCCGACACCTTTAGGTGATGCCCATATTCGACCCATCCGACCTTTGCCTGCTAATTGAGAATCTGCTACAATTATTGTACCATTTCGGACTTTTCCTTCTTTTAGTAGTTCTTTTGCTTTTTGATTGGTTGAGTCAAGTTCGTCATAAAATATTTTTTGATTTCCAATAATTTTTTGATTCATTTAGCATCTCCTTAATTAAAGTATAATTATGGTATCTTTAGATAATTAAGTTAATATATTTATTATTTAGGATGCTCATTTTAACCAAAAAAGATTCATCCCACAGATAGATAGGATGAATCTTCCATATAAATATGTGTCGTTAACTTCCACAACAATTTTTGTATTTCTTACCACTTCCACATGGACAAGGGTCATTGCGCCCAACTTTATCCGTTTTACTTGCTGGAGTCTTCTTTACGCTGTTGTCCTGTATATTGGTTACAGCATTTTTAAATACAGCTTCCCTTTTTATTTCTCTATTTGTTTGGATTGGTATATGGAATACAGCTTTTACTGTTTCTTGCTTAATGTTATCAGTCATTTCCTCAAACATATCAAAACTGATATACTTATATTCTACTAAAGGATTTCGTTGGCCATAAGCATGTAAGTTTATTCCTTGACGAACTTGTTCTATATTGTCTAGATGGTCCATCCATTTTTGGTCTATAACCCTAAGAAGCATAACGCGCTCATTTTCTCGCATTTGATCGCCGATATTCTCTTCTTTAAACCTATACAATTCTTCCGCCTTTTCAAATAGTAAATCTTTTAATTTCTTTTCGGATAAATCTCTTTGTTCCTCTGGCGTAAATGTTAAGGTCTCGTAAGGTATTATAGTATTGAGATATTCCATTAGCTTAGCTAAATCCCAATCTTCCGGATACTCCAATCCTGATATAGCGTTATCTACGGCCTGATCAATTACGTCTCGAGTCATGTTCATAATATTCTCTCGAATATTTTCTTGAGTTAACACTTTGTAGCGTTCACCATAGATTAATTCCCTTTGTTCATTCATTATTCTATCGTATTCTAACAAATGTTTTCGGATTCCGTAGTTATTGGCCTCAACTTTGGTTTGTGCTCTTTCTATAGCCTTGGTCATAATACCATGTGTAATAGGTTCGTCCTCTGGAATACCTAAAGAATTAAACATTTTGAGCGTACTTTCAGGCATAAATAATCTCATTAAATTATCTTCTAAAGCCAAATAAAATCTAGATTCACCAGGGTCACCCTGACGGCCTGAACGACCTCTTAACTGATTATCAATACGTCGGGACTCATGGCGCTCGGTACCGATAATTTTTAGACCGCCTAAGTCAGGAACACCTTCTTCTAATTTTATATCGGTACCACGACCAGCCATGTTGGTTGCGATTGTAATAGAATTCTTTTTACCAGCCTGAGCAACAATTTCAGCTTCTTGTTGATGATACTTAGCATTCAAAACTTGATGTTTAATTCCTGCTTTGGTTAATAATTTACTCAGATGTTCGGATATATCTATGGTTACTGTACCGACTAATACTGGCTGACCTTTAGCTACAGATTCTTTTACATCTTCAATTATAGCCGCATATTTTCCTTGAGCAGTGGTATAAACCACGTCTGGATGGTCTATTCTAATAATAGGTTTATTGGTCGGAATAACAATAACGTCCATGCCATAAATTTCACGGAACTCACTTTCTTCGGTTAACGCCGTACCGGTCATTCCAGATTTTTTAGCATATCTATTAAAAAAGTTTTGGAAAGTGATAGTAGCTAAAGTTTTACTTTCTTTTTTAACCTCTACATTTTCCTTTGCTTCGATAGCTTGATGTAGTCCGTCAGAATATCTACGACCATCCATTAATCGGCCGGTGTGATCGTCTACGATTACAATTTCTTCTTTTTCATTTACGATATAATCTTTTTCTAGGTGCATTAAATTGTGTGCCTTCAATGCTATAGTAATATGATGTTGTATTTCCATGTTATCCGGATCAGCCAAATTTTCAATGCCGAAATATTGTTCAGCTTTTTTAACACCTTCGGAAGTCAGAGTAACGGATCGTTGTTTTTCATCAACAATATAGTCGCCCTCTTCCTCTATTTCTTCACGCATTAAAGTGGCCATAGCAGACTCTTCGCTTAAAAGCTGACCTTTTTTTAGTCTACGGACGAATATATCTGCTGCTTTATAAAGGTGTGTGGATTTAGCACCTTGTCCAGAAATAATTAATGGAGTTCTAGCCTCATCGACTAGGACTGAATCCACCTCGTCGATTAAAGCATAATTTAATTCTCGTTGAACCATGTCTTTGGCGTATAGAACCATGTTGTCTCTTAAATAATCAAATCCAAATTCGTTGTTTGTTCCATAAGTTATGTCGCATGCATAAGCTTCTCTTCGCCTATTGTTATCCATATTACTTAGGATACAACCTACGCTTAACCCTAAATAATTGTATAGTACACCCATTTCTCCAGCGTCACGACTGGCCAAATAATCGTTTACAGTAACAACGTGAACGCCCTTTCCGCTAAGGCCATTTAAATAAGCCGGCAACGTTGCTACCAAAGTTTTACCTTCACCAGTTCTCATCTCTGCTATTCGGCCATAATGTAGAATGATCCCACCAATAAGTTGAACCGGATAATGCTTCATCCCCAATGCTCTAACACTTGCTTCTCGGCATACTGCGTAAGCTTCCGGCATTAAATGGTCTAGTGATTCTCCGTTTTTTATCCTTTCCTTAAATTCCGGTGTCTTGGCCTTTAATTCCTCATCTGTTAAGTTCTGCATTTGCTCATCGTAGGATTCTATCTCATGCAATATCGGTTCGATTCGCTTTAATTCCCTTTCCGAGTGCGTCCCAAAAATTTTTTCTATTATACCCTTCACAATGTCACCTTCTTCTATTGTATTGAAAATATTTTATCTAAAACTCTGATATTCCATTATCACCTCAAACTAAATTTTATATCCTATTATTTAATTTTTCCAAAACGGTTGTTTTTATAACCTTTTTATATATTTAGGCAAAAAAAAACATGCTTTACGCATGTATGTATTTCCGTGCACTTTGCTTTGACAATGACTCACAAGCGTTACTTCAGTAGTTAGCTCAAATCCAGCGCCCTTACGGCACACAAATCAACTTACTTAGTGCTGCTTCCGTCAAGACCTGACACGATTCATAAGCACCTGTTGCGTAAGACTGAACTCTCAACACCACTTTCCAAAGGCAGACCAAACAAACCACTGCCGCAGACATAGCATCACTCTTGCTCTAGCGGATTGCAAGTACAGGGCACCGCTACCTCCCCAGCTAGCACGGAACTAAAATGATTATATACCATAATTTTCGGTTTGTCAATAACATTTGAATTATTTTTGCTTTTTTTTGTACGGTAATAATTTCCATTCAATTCAATAATTGTTATAAATTAATAATATATTTTCAATATCATGGCCCTGTTTTTATAGATTTCCTTCTAAAAATTTATATTTTTTACATATTATTTTGGCATAATAATATATTGAAAATTCTGTTATGGTGTGATAAAATAAAAATAAGGAGGTATATAATGATTAAATTAAAGATTTTTAAAATTAATTTAATACTTTTTTCTATTTGTTTGTTATCATTCAATGGGCCTATAACTTCTTGTTTAGTTTTTATGCTTGTGGATTCTTTATTAATAATCTACATGATAATTGTATCCAAGAGTAAAATAAAAAGCTTTATCACTGTTTTATCTTATATATTTTTAATGATTGCCCAAATATTTTATTGCATGATCGTTTTAGATGGCAATGATTTTGCGGTGGGTAGAATGACTATAGCTATTTCAATTTTATTTTTAGGATTTTCATTTTGGTTAAAAGAGATATTAGATGTAAATTTAGATAAAGTATACATTTTTTCTAATTATAATATAAAACCTAATTCAAGTTTATCATTTGACCGACTAGAAGAATTTAATCAAATTTTACATGACAAAGTAGAAACAGTAAAAATATCCAAAGAAATTATCACAAAAGAAGTGATAGAAGAAGTTATAGAAGAAGTGAAAAGAAATAGTTTTATTTCATATATAAATGAAGATACTTTAACTGAACAATACTTGGAACAACTAGAAAACAGTATAGATGATAAATATATATATATAGTTTTATCAGATACAGGTACATCGGCTAGCAAAGTTATTTCAGTAATAACTCATAAGTCTTATAATCACGTGTCCATTTCTTTTGATAATCAACTAAAAACATTAATTAGTTATAATGGTGGAGAGCGTGTTAATCCGCCAGGACTAAATTCAGAAATGATAGAATATTTAATGAAAAGAGACGATTCATCTATATATGTATATAAACTAGAAGTTACCAGAGAACAAAAACAAAAAATGATAGACAAGATAAAAGAGATTAATTTAAATGGTAGTGCTTATAACTTGATTGGACTATTTTTTAAAAAATCTTATAACTATAAGCCAAACATAATGTATTGTTCTCAATTTGTATATTCTTTACTTCAGTATGCGGGTGCAGAATATTTTGAGAATACAACCAAAAGTTTAAAGCCGACTGATTTAGTAGAACTAGATTATGACCGAAAACTGATATTGGTAACTAAGCTTGGTCCAAAAGAAGAGTTTAAAATCGACCAATTTAGTGAGACTAGATTATGATCGCAAACCTGATATTAATAAACAAGCCGCGTCCGAAATAATAGAATAAAAAGAATTAACCCACTAAAAAGTAGTGGGCATTTTTTTGCTTATATTTCATTTAATTTGGCGAAACTAGCCATTAAAGCAGAATATAGATGCTTATAAATTTCATAATACTTTTTGTATTCTAAATGGTTATCACTCGGACGAGATATATCTTTTGACTCAACCATAACATCGCAAGCCGATTCAATGGATTCATACATACCGCTAGCTACAGCAGCTAAGATGGCCACACCTAAAGCTGGACCTTCTTCATTTTTAACCGTAGTCACTTCTACATTATACATGTCGGCCATCATAGAGCGCCACAGAAAACTTTTAGCACCGCCACCACATGCATACATTAAATTAGTTTTAACTCCTAATTCACGGATAACATCTAGACATTGCCATTGAGAAAACATTACGCCCTCCATTATTGATCTAAGCATGTGATACTTATTATGGATAGCATTTAATCCAAAAAATACTCCTCTAGCTTTCTCATCTAATATTGGTGAACGCTCTCCCATCAAGTACGGCAAAAAGATTAATTTTTCAGAACCAATTGGAATCTCCGCTACTCCTTCGTTGATTAAATCATAACTATCTTTGTGAAGATTTTTGGCCACGTTTATCTCGTCAGAACAAAAATTATCTCTAAACCACTTTAAGGACATGCCGGCTGATAGTGTACAGCTCATCAGTGTGTACTTGTTTGGCACAGCTGAACAAAAAGTGTGCACTCGGCCTTTTTTATCTATAAATGGTTCATCTGAATGAACGAAGATTACACCGCTGGTCCCGATGGTTGTAAATGCTTTTCCGGTGGATACAACCCCCGTTCCAATAGCCGCCGCAGCGTTGTCCGCAGCTCCGTAGCAAACTATAGTTTCTGGACTAAGGCCTGTCAAACTTGCTATTTCTTCCGTTATTGTCCCGGCTATATCTACTGAATCTTTTAGTTCAGGTAACAATTCAATATTTATATTTAGTTTATCCAAAATTTCTGCAGACCATTTTTTCTCATTTATATCGAACAAGTTTGTTCCGGATGCATCGGACACTTCGCAACCATATTTTCCAGTTAGCTTAAATCTAACATAATCTTTAGGTAGCATCATTTTCTCACATTTTACATAATTGTCTGGTTCATGTTTTTTGACCCACATAATCTTTCCTGCTGTGAATCCGGTAAGAGCTGGATTAGCCGAGATTTCGATTAACCGCTCTCTGCCGACCAACTCGGTTATTTCTTCACATTCTTTACCGGTTCGGCCATCACACCATAGGATAGAATTTCTGATTACTTCACCATTTCGATCCAACATAACAAGACCGTGCATTTGGCCAGAAATACCGAGACCTTTAATATGCTTGCTAGAAACATTTGACTTTAAAATTACGTCCCGAATAGTTGTGATCGTCGCATTAAACCAATCTATTGGATTTTGTTCGGCCCACCCATTTTTCGGCGTGAATAAATCATATTCTACAGTACTAGATGCAATTTTTTTGCCAGTTTTGTCAAATAATACAGTTTTGGTTCCGCTTGTTCCTAGGTCTACACCTAAAATATATTCCATAGTATAAATCGCTCCTTAACATTATATTTTTGATATTAAAAATTTAATTCTGACCATTTGTCGATTTCTTGAACAACCATTTTACTTTCGGATTCATCATTAATGTTTAATTCTGAGCATTGGTTGGTTGATTTAAAGCATTGTATTTAATTTCCTTAACAGTCATTTTACTTTCAGGTTCTCCATTAACAAACATGGCTAAATAGACACCCGTAAAAGTAATTTTAGCTGCTTCGGTAGCTAGATGTCTGGTTAATCCCGTAGCTACGATATTTTCGGAAGCGGATTGTTCTGTATCACCAAATCCGAAATAATACGTTAATTCATCGGCTTTAATATATAGCACCAAATCTTTAGCTTGTGCTTGAACATTAGCATCTGGATCATCTAAAAACTGCTTAAAAGTAGTTTCTCTTATATCGTCAAATCGTTTTTTAATACAAACAGCATTATTATTTACGCATAAATCGAAATGTCTTGTGCTATTATAAAATATTGTTACGCCACAAAAATCCGTATGCTTCATTTCAGCCTTAATGTGAAAGAAAGCTTCTATATTAAATTCGGTTTGCCTAAATCCTATCCAAGCCGGCGTGCTAATCTCATCTATCGAAACACCATTTCCGTATAATGTTAATCCATGATTTAGCTCATATCTAACAGTAGAAGATTTTCTTAAAAAGTTATATCTAAAGTTTAATTTGTCATCCGAAAAGTCATCTACAAAACTTTTTTCTACAGGCATCGGTAATCCAGGAAACTTACTTGTATCTATACTTGTAGCAATAGGCTGATTGTCGTTTATAATAGGAAACTCATTTTCTTTCCATGTTACTGGTGCTATAAATGTTTCTCGGCCTAAATGATGGAAATAGCTTTCGGTTAATCTAAAGCCTAAAAATACCGCAAAAAAGTTCCCGTCCGCAGCTTGTACTATATCCATGTGTCCGGTTCCTTGAATCTGTCCAATAAAGTTTCTATGAGTTAAAATCGGATTCGCTGGATTAGACTCGTACGGACCATAAATATTATCTGAGCATGCTATAGTTTCCATATGGCCCATGGACGTTCCGCCTTCAGCAACCAGTAGATAGTATTTGTCGCCATGCTTATATATATGCGCTCCTTCTGGATATACTCCACCTGTCCCGGTCCATAAAAATTTCTTGTCCTCTAAACATTCGCCTGTTTTTATATCTATTCTGGCCATAATAATTCCTTGGTTATTATTAGTATCTCTCCCTGTCGTATTGCAGTAAACATTATCACCTTCAAAATATAAACTCGGATCTATTCCTTTAAAGTCGACTTTTATCGGCTTGCTCCATGGCCCAGCAGGATCTGTTGCCGTAACAAAAAAATTGCCGATACCAGATACATCCGTAGTTATCATGTAAAATGTACCATTGTGATATCTGATCGTTGGTGCAAATATTCCTCCGCTAATTTTGGAATTGGAAAGTTTTAGATAATTTTCATCTGTTACGCAGTGGCCGATTTGTGTCCAATTGATTAAATTCTTACTTTTAAATATTGGTACACTCGGGAAATATTCAAAGGTACTTGTAACCATATAAAATGTATCATCAACTCGACAGATGGACGGATCTGGATAAAACCCTGATAATATTGGATTCATACTTTACCCCTTAATTATTCTAATGATAGAAAAAATGTTCCCATGCTATAAAAAATAATGTTCTAATGCTATAAAAAATGGCCCAGGGTAGAAGACCTGAACCATATTAAGAATTGTGTTTAGCCTTTAATTAAACAGAGAACATTATATTATTCAATATAGCTTCTAAATATTCTTGTTTACCAGAGTTAGGCTCAATTGGAGGCAATTCAAGAGCATATTTTTCAAGTTCTTCTAAACTAGTTTTACCGGCTACGATATCTGCACCAATACCAGATTTATAGCTTTCGTATCTACGGGAAACAAATTCTTCAATTCTTCCGTCCTCTATAATCTTATTAGCTATTTTTAGACCCAAAGCGAATGCGTCCATTCCAGCTATATAAGCTAAGAATATATCCTCCATAGTGTAAGAAGCACGTCTAACTTTAGCATCGAAGTTTAATCCGCCATTTGTGAATCCACCAGCTTTAATAACCTCTAACATGCAAAGTGTAGTTTCATATACATTGGTTGGAAATTGATCTGTATCCCAACCTAGAAGAAGATCACCCTGGTTTGCGTCTATAGATCCGAACATGTCGTTGGCTCGGGCTACTGCTAATTCATGTTGGAACGTATGTCCAGCCAATGTCGCATGGTTAGCTTCTATATTCATCTTGAAATCTTTGTCTAGATTATACTTTCTTAAAAAGCCTGCTACTGTCGCTACGTCAAAATCATATTGATGTTTGGTTGGCTCTTTCGGTTTTGGTTCGATATAGAAATCTCCGGTAAATCCTTTGGAACGAGCATAATCTACAGCCATGTGCATTAACCTAGCAACGTTATCTAGCTCGAAGCCCATATCTGTGTTTAATAGAGTTTCGTAGCCTTCACGGCCACCCCAGAATACATAACCTGTACCGCCAAGTTTTATGGTAGCATCGATTGCGTTCTTTATTTGGGCTGCTGCACATGCGAATACATCGGCCTGCGGTGATGTGCCTGCTCCATTCATATATCTCGGATGACTAAAACAGTTTGCTGTACCCCAAAGTAGCTTGATACCTGTTTTGTCCATTAAACCTTTTATATAATCTGTTATTTCTGCTAAATTTTCTTTTAATTCTTTTAAGCTTGCGCCAGCGGGCGCAATGTCTACATCATGAAAGCAAAAATATTCTAGACCTAAAAGTTGCATGATAGAAAATGCTACGTCTGCTTTTGTTTTCGCTTTTTCCATAGGTGTTTGGCCATCATAATCTCGATCAATAGTTCCCGCACCAAATGGATCGGTGCCATCGCCACAAAGTGTGTGCCAATAACTCATAGCAAACTTAAGATAATCTTTCATTTTCTTACCTTGGATCATTTCGTCCGGATTATAATATTTAAAACTTAATATGTTTTTGCTATCTTTTCCTTCGAACTTTATTGATGGTATATTGATAATTCCATTAACCATTGTATTGCCTCCGTTAATTATAAAATTTACCATAAAGGTATTTTCATTTTAATACAATTGATAAAAATATACAATGGTTTTTAGGGAAATTTACTAATTATTTTTTGAACTTTGTCAGTTACCCCCCCGCATAAATGCGGAGGCTTGTATCTAATCTACACGTAGTATAATCGACTTTTATTAAAGACTCCTACATCAAACGATTGATAACACCAGTACTCAGCTAGTGAGTGAAGTTAGGGAACTAAATTTCTATAATGATTCTGCTTCTTCTATTTTAAAGAACGATAACATACTAGTTAAATTTTGAGCTTGGGCTGCCAATTCTTCGCTAACAGCAGCACTTTCTTCGGCGGTACTAGAAGTGGATTGAATTAAATTACTAATTTTTTGAGTACCAGATAATAAAGCCTCAATACTTAATTGTTGTTCATTAGCCGAATTTAATAATATTAACGCTAAAGATCTAGTTTGTTCTATTGTGGCTACGATTTCATGTAAACTTTCAGCAGTATAGTTAGCCATTTGTTGGCCTTTAGCAACATCGTTAATGCTAGTTTTAATTATTGCATCAATTTCTTTTACAGTTTCACTACTTCTATTTGCAAGTTCTCGGATTTCGTTAGCAACAACCGCAAAGCCTCTGCCAGCGTCACCTGCTCTCGCTGCTTCGATAGCAGCGTTTAAAGCTAACAAATTAGTTTGCGATGCGATGCTTTCTACGGTTTGCAATACAATCGAAATGGTATGACTAGATTCGTTTATAGCTTGCATGGATTGTAACATATTTTTCATGGTTTCTGTACCTTTATCTGCTTTGGATTTAGCTTCTGCAGAGATTTTAGAGGTTTCCGTTACATTTTCGACAGAAGTTTTTATCAAATTAGCAATGTTATCGGTCGAAGCAGTAAATTGTTGAATGATCTTACTTTGCTCAGCTGTACCCTCGGCTAATTCGGACGCACCAATAGATATTTCTTCCGCACCATTGCTAACCTCGGATGCGGCCCCTGCTATATTGAATAACGTATAATTTAATTTGTCACCTATCTCATGTAGTGATGTTTTTATTGGTGCAAACGCTCCTGTATAATTAGCTTGTGTATTCTTAGTAGCTGAAAAATTCCCAAGAGCCATTTCTGCTAATACTGTTTCAATATCTTGAACTATTCTTTTTAATGTTAAGGCCATTTTGGTAAATGTATTACCTAGTTGTCCTATTTCATCTCGAGACTTTATATCTATGGTTAAATTTAAATTTCCATTTGATATTTCATCTGCAGCATTTAATAAAGAATTTAATGGATATAAGGATTTATTTAATAACCACACTACAAAGCTTATTAATAAAATTAATGAAATAAGAGATATCACAATAATGGTTATAGTGAGCATTACTGTACTATGATTCATTTCGTTTACATCTACTTCAACATGTGCCCACCAGAAGATATCGCCAACGCTAACCGGATATAAATATCTTTTTTGAATAGCATTTTTTCCATAGCCAACATTGTCTAACGTTTTTGTTTTCAATGAGAATATTTCACCAGTTGCGGCCTTTTCTCTCCATTCCTGAGCAGATTCAGGCTCAAAAAAACTATATACATTTTTACCGATATTGTTTATATCCATGGAATCGTAAATAATATTCGCATTTGCGTCTATTACAGTGGTGAATAATGTCTTATATGTAGAATTCGTAATATTTGTTTTTTTAAATACGTCTACATCCACGTCTACGGATATGACACCTTTAATTTGATTTTGATACATGATAGGATATGATATAGTTATGATAATCTTATTGTCACGCTCAAAAGGATCAGTTATATGAGTTTTTCCATCATTTAAAACTGTATAATAAAATTCTTGTTCAGCATAATCAGAATAATTTTTAAGAGCTACTGAAGTAGAATTTATGGCATCATCGCTATAAACTTCAAAAGCATAAACTTCCTGCGTCGGATCAAAAGCATACGGTTCAAAATAGATTCCAAATGACTTTATAGCCGTATTATTTGCAACAGCAGACCAAGCTGTGTTTAATATATATCTTTCTGATATATAATTATCATCAGCTAAATATTCGTTCAATACAGAACTCCATCCATTAGCTGGACTCAGTTTACCTTCCACAATTTCTGGGGCAGAGTAATTTTCATATGTACGATCGGTATACGTTCGGACATCCGTTAAGGTACTAAAGGCCGAGTCAAGTACTCCTTGAATTTTTTCAGCATTTAATTCGGCTGTTGTCTGAAATTGGGTTGCTACTTCTTCTGAACTAGAATGGGAAACTTGTATAGCTACTACAAGAATTAAAATAATTAACACGACGCTTTGTATAACGCCAATGATTTTTGCTAATTTAATCGCTAATCTTTCCTCTTTTATCATGGTTGCCTCCTAGTAAAATAAATTAAAAATTACAGTTATTATTTTACAATATTTTCTTCAATAATACAAGCAGATTTTAATAAAAAAAATGTAGTCTTTATTAAAATGTTAATAAGCAAAAACATTTGCTTGATATTGTTTAGAAATCGACATATCATCTACTCCGTATAAATCATCAAGAAAATGAGAAATAGGAAGAACGGATTAGTTAAAGATAGTCGATACCAGAGGTAATGATCCGCAGAGAGATGTTTATTAATAATAAGATGTGCGAGCAAGTACTTATAACTCTATGCCATGCATACAATTTGCACTTAATATTTAAAAACCCCTACAATAAATAGGGGCTTTTTTTTAGTCGTTTATATAAGTAATAATACGATCGTTTAAATCTTGGATATCACGATTATTATCTTCATAGAATTTATGAAATCTATTTAACTGTTCTTGCGAAATTTCTAGTTGCTCTTCTAAAATATACCATTCTACATTTTCGGCCAATGGTGGCGTTGTTAAAGAGCCTATATAATGATAATAAGCTAAATCTTCAGGAAGAAATGAGGCTAAAGCTATCTCAAAACCATTTTCCAGATCTGAATCTTCTATTTCATCCAATAATATTTCAAACGCCGTATTTTCTTCTCCTACATTAAATAAAATACCCATGACCGCTAATCGCCCATCTTCACCTGTGTGAACAAAATGCGCTTCTAAATCAGAATATTTTCCATCTACTGTATGCTCACTCGGTGCATGAAAATGTAATTGTAAAAGAGAAAACTCTCGATTCATAAAATGCGACTTTCCAGTTAAAGCCAGTTCTATACTATGTCCTGTATCGGACACGTGATGCACATGTGAATCAAAATTGAAATCTAATTCATGATATGTATGAGATGGCTCCAAAATTTTTGTGTCAATATTTATTGGAGATTGCATCCTACCAGTTTCAAACAACCAATCATCTTGGTGATCATAAGTAAAATGATGTGCATCTTCTACATGAATGTCTTCCTCATCCACAAATGGACTATCTATTAATTCACTGATATACGCTTGATTAAATTTTAAAATAATTTCTCCACGTTCTGCATTTTCTAAACTAATGGCTGCGTCTGGAACTTGACCGGTTAATAATAATAGGCCTAAAATTACGGATAAATTGTTCATAATCTGATACCATCCTTTTCTAATTAAAATTTTTTCTTACTATTTTATTGTACTATTATTTTTGGAATATTACAATAGATTTAGGCCATTTAAAACTATTTTATTTTCGTCGTCCCCTCAGTTACTTCGTGACAACTCCTTCCTTTACTCCTTCCTAAAAGAAGAAGACTATGAAGTGGAATCTAAATAATATTGTCAACTTAGCCTATTAAAATGTCATGACTTATGTTAAAATTTCTTTGTAACTAAATTTAGATTGAAAGGTGGATATAATTTTATGATAGATATAAATAATGACTGGAAATTTGAATTAGTGGATAAGTTAGAGAATGGACATTTATTCGAATACGATGAACTGAAAATGCGAGATATAAATGTTCCGCACGATTATAGTATAGAACAACCTATGGACTGGTCTGGTGGTAGCGATGGTTGCGTAGGTTATGCTCGTGGTGGCCTAGCATGGTATAGAAAGCATTTACATGTTGATTCGGATATATTGTATAACAAAAAAGTATTTATTAATTTCGATGGTATTTACAATCGCTCTCACATTTATTTCAATGAACAACTGGTAACATTCCATCCGTACGGATATTCTCCATGCTTAATAGATGTAACGCCGTACCTTAAAGAAGGTGATAATTTACTGGCAGTATATGTGGATCACTCTCGAGCATGTGACAGCCGTTGGTATACTGGCTCCGGTATTTATCGTAAAGTAACAATGCATGTATTGCCAAAAACTTATATCCCAGTTTGGGGCGCTAGAATCACAACAGAATGCAGTAGCAGTCAATTTGCTAAAGTAAACTTATCCATGGATTTTGTAAACGAATTAGATTATGATAAATCCTTGCGTGTAGTCACTTCTATCATTTCACCTACCGGCGATTTTGTTACCGAAGTTTCTAGTGAAATCCTAGTTTCTAAAATAGCTGAACTTAAGCAAACAGCAGAAATTACGAATCCTATGCTTTGGGGTATTTATCAAGGTCATAGATATGTTGCTATAACCAAAGTATTTGATGGAGATTATTGTATTCAAAGCAAAGAAACAGTTTTCGGCATTAGATATTTTCATTTTGATGTAGATGAAGGATTTTTCCTAAATGGCAACAATGAATTAATTAAAGGTGTCTGCTTACACCATGATGCTGGCCTCGTTGGCTCGGCTATCCCGAACGATGTTCTAAGACGCAGACTGGAGATGTTAATCAAATGCGGAACCAACGCAATCAGAACAGCTCACAATCCTTATTCGGCTGACTTTTTTGATTTATGCGACGAATATGGACTATTAGTTCAAGAGGAATTTTACGATGAATGGGATTTTCCTAAAGGAAAGAAATTTAATCAAAAAGAAACTTTATACGATTACAAGTTCCATGGCCATGACGAATTTTTTAGAGAATACGCCAAAGAAGATTTACAAAATGTAATTCGTCGAGATTTCAATCATCCATGTATAATTCAATGGAGCATCGGGAACGAAATAGAATGGACATATCCTAAGTACAATAATGCTACAGGCTACTGGTCGGCTAACGCAGGTGGTGGCTACTTCTTTAGCGAGCCACCTTATTCTGTAGCCGAAATAAGAGAAATCTGCAGTAAACTTCCAAAAGAGCATATTGAGGTAGGAAAAACGGCAAAAATGTTAGCTCAGTGGACACGTGAAATGGATACAACAAGGCCGATAATAGCGAACTGTATTTTGCCATCTGCAAGTTATGAATCCGGATATGTAGATGCGCTGGACATGGTTGGCTTTAGTTATAGACGAATAGTTTATGACCGTTCTCATCAATATTATCCCGACAAAGCAATAATGGGAACAGAAAATGTTGGACAATGGCATGAATGGAAAGCCGTCTTAGAAAGGCCATTTATAAGCGGAATATTTTTATGGACAGGAATAGATTATGTTGGAGAATGTGGCGGCCGAAAGCATCAAAATTCCACAGCTAGAATTTCCCCAAGTGGTTTAATAGATGTAACAGGATTCGATCATCCATCCTTTCACATGTTCAAAGCTTTATGGAGAGAAAACGAACCTGAATTATTTATAGCTACAAACACTTTAGAAAAATCTGTCTACGACTTAAAGGATGGAAAACTTGTTCAGAGACCAGGCCTTCCGGCGTGGGACAGAAGACTTTGGTCTTGGCAAGACATGAATAATCACTTTAACTACAAGTTAGGTGAAGACGTTGTAATCGAAGTTTATTCTAACTGTGAAGAAGTGGATTTTTACCAAAATGACGAATTAATTTGTCACCAATTTGAGGCCGAAAATGTCGATCGAATTTATAAATGTTCTTTTAAATACAAAGGTGGCCAAGTAAAAGTCGTAGGAATAAAAAATGGCCAAGCATATGAATCTATATTGCAGGAAGCTTTACCAGCTACAGATATTTTGATATCGGTTGACAAAACAGAAATTAGTGCGAACTTTGATAGCGTCGTCCATGTTGTAGCACAACTGAAGGACAAAAATGGTTTAGACGTTAATTTTCAGGATGAAGAGATCGAATTTTTAACCAAATCCGAGGATGGAGTCATAAGATTTTTAGGCGTAGACAATGGAAGTCCTATGTATCAAGCAACCTATAAAAATCCAAAAATCCAAACTAATCGAGGTAGAGCATTAATGATAATCGGCGCTAATAGACCAGGTATCATAAAAGTTTGTGCTACAATAAAAGGTAGTTTGTCAAATGTTATAGATATTCATGTTTTGGAATAAAATAATAAAAGTTTGCGCTACAATAAAAAGTAGTTTATCAAACGTTATAGATATTCTGTTTGGGAATAAAATTTTTAGGCGTTGACAATGGAAATCCGCTATATAAGGTAACCTATAAGGATCCCACAATCCAAACTCACCGAGGTAGAGTATTAATGATAATCGGCGCTAATAGACAAAGGTAGTTTATCAAACGTTATAGATATTCAGGTTTTGGAATAAAATATAAATTTTTGTATTGATCCTAGCAAAATTTTATAACTTATGCTACAATTTCTTGCAGATAATTGTCTACCAAACTAAATATGGTAGGCAATTAATTATTAATTATTGAAAGGTGATGCACTTCATGATTGATTTAAATAATGGTTGGAAATTTGAATTAGTTACAGAATTAGTAAATGGACATTTATTCGAGTATGATGAACTAAAAATGCGAGACATCAACGTTCCGCATGATTATAGTATCGAACAACCTATGGATTGGTCCGGGGCTAGCGATGGTTGCGTAGGCTATGCTCGTGGTGGCCTAGCATGGTATAGAAAGCATATATATGTTGATTCGGATATGCTATATAACAAAAAAGTATTTATTAATTTTGATGGGATATATAATAGAGCACATATTTATTTTAACGAACAACTTGTAACATTTCATCCGTACGGATATTCTCCTTGTTTAGTAGACGTAACGCCATATCTTAAAGAAGGAGACAATTTATTAGCTGTTTACGTCGATCATTCTAGATTATGTGACAGCCGTTGGTATACCGGATCAGGAATTTATCGTAAGGTCACTATGCATGTACTACCAAAAACATATATTCCAGTTTGGGGTACACAAATTACGACCGAATGTAACAGTCATGAATTTGCAAAAGTAAATGTATCGATTGATTTAGTAAACGAAGAAAGTTTCGAAAAGCATTTACGTGTTGTAACATCGTTTATATCTCCGATTGGTGAATTAGTAGCAGAACATGAAAATCACATAACAATAGACAAGGATTATAAATTAACTCAAAGTGTCGAAATAAAAGATCCGACCCTGTGGGGTATTTATGAAGGCTTTAGATATGTGGCTATAACCAAAGTTTTCGATGGAGATTATTGTATACAAACCAAGGAAACAGTATTTGGAATTAGATATTTTCATTTTGACACAAATGAAGGTTTTTTCTTAAACGGCAAAAATGAACTCATAAAAGGTGTTTGCTTACACCATGATGCTGGATTAGTTGGGGCAGCAATTCCAAACGATGTTATGCGACGCAGGATAGAAATGTTAATTATGGCCGGAACCAATGCTATAAGAACAGCTCATAATCCATATTCGGCCGACTTTTTTGATTTATGTGATGAATACGGAATACTAGTCCAAGAAGAATTTTATGATGAGTGGGACTATCCAAAGGGCAAGAAGTTTAACCAAAAAGAAAAATTATTCGATTACAAATTCCATGGCCATGATGAATTTTTTAGAGAATATGGAAAGCAAGATTTACAAAACGTAATCAAGAGAGATTTTAATCATCCATGTATAATACAATGGAGCATAGGAAACGAGATAGAGTGGACATATCCTAAATATAATAATGCTACAGGTTATTGGAATGCTAACGCAGGTGGCGGATATTTCTTCAACGAACCACCTTATTCTGTAGAAGAGATAAGAGAAATTTGCCGAAAGCTACCAAAAGAGCATATTGAGATTGGAAAAACAGCGAGAATGTTAACTGACTGGACAAAAGAAATAGATACAACCAGACCTGTAATAGCCAATTGTATTCTCCCATCCGCTAGTTATGAATCCGGATATGTTGATGCCCTGGACATGGTCGGATTTAGCTATAGAAGGATAATGTACGATCGTTGCCATAAATATTATCCAGACAAACCAATAATGGGCACAGAAAACGTTGCTCAGTGGCATGATTGGAAAGCTGTTTTAGATAGACCATTTATAAGTGGTCTGTTCATTTGGGTCGGAATCGATTATGTTGGCGAATGTGGTGGAAAACGTGGCGACACAGGAATGAGAGTAACGCCAAGTGGCTTTATTGATGCAGCTGGGTTTGACAAGCCATCCTTTCACATGATGAAAGCATTATGGAGAGAGGATACACCAGAATTATTTATTGCAACTAATACGCTAGAAAAATCCGTGTATGATTTAAAAGACGGCCAACTCGTTCAGAAAAAAGGGTTACCAGTTTGGCACAGACGATTATGGGTGTGGCATGATATGAACACACATTTTAATTATAATTTAGGTGAAGACATCGTAGTTGAGGTTTATTCTAATTGTGAAGAAGTATCCTTCTATCAAAATGATGAATTAATTTGTACACAAGTTGAATCCGACAATGAAGACAGAATCTATAAATGTGCTCTAAAATATCGTGGTGGAGAAATAAAAGTTGTCGGAACTAAAGGCGAGCATAAATATGCTTCCGTTATTAAAGAGTCCCTAGAAGCTACAGACGTATTCATTACAGTAGACAAAACTGAAATTAGTACAAATTTCGATAGTGTAGTTCACGTTGTAGCACAACTAAAAGATAAAAATGGTGTCGAAGTTCGATGTAAGGAAGAGGAAATTGAATTTTTAACCAAGGGTAGCGACGGCATGGTTAGATTTTTAGGCGTTGATAACGGAAACAATTCTTATGAAGCAACTTATCAAAATCCAAAAATCCAGACTAATAGAGGTAGAGCATTAATGATAGTGGGCGCAAATAGACCTGGTATCATGAAAGTTTGTGCGGAAATTAGAGGCACTCTTTCTAATGTAATAGATATTAACGTAGTTGAATAATTCTTGTGCTCTAAAATATCGTGGCGGAGAAATCAAAGCTGTCGGAACCAAAGGCAAGCACAAATAAAATATGCTGTCACTATTAAAGAGGCCCTAGAAACTACGGACGTATTCATTACAGTAGACAAAACTGAAATTAGTACAAACTTCGATAGCGGGCGCAAATAGACCTGGTATCATGAAAGTTTGTGCGAAAATTAGAGGTACTCTTTCTAATGTAATAGATATTAACGTAGTTGAATAATTCTTTTTAAATATAGTTGAATACTTTTTATTTTCAGCAAAGTTAAATGAGGAGCTATAAAAATTTCTCATTTAACTTTTTTGATTTGGTAAATTATGGTTGACTTTTTAATTTTTTTAATATAATATTATTATGATAGCATTTATGCTATAAGCTAACTTTGTAGCCAAAATAGACATGCAACATTAAATTTGAAAATACATATGACAAAAATAGTGCCTAAATATTTACACTTTAAAGTCAATTAAAAATATTGGACTAAAGGTATTTTTTAAGAGGAAAAATATTTGAAAGGATATTATTTTATGAAACTAAAAAAAGTATTACCAGACAAGCCGTAAAGCCCCTAGCTTTAGCTATGGGGATATAAGGCTATTTTAAATACAACTGAATATAAACGGTTGCTAGAAGTAGTCATTTCTAGCGTAAAATATTCAATGCACTGAAAATGTTTCTAAAGTGAAACACGACAAGAAAAAGTCGTTAAAACTATTTATTAAG
>LNZM01000019.1 GCA_002007295.1 Candidatus Epulonipiscioides saccharophilum
TTCTAAAGTGAAACACGACAAGAAAAAGTCGTTAAAACGATTTCTTAAAGACTCAGTGTCTCGGATACATGGTAAAAGTGTATCAGCATACAAGACTATATGTCCTGTTGTATGAAGGGTAATGACATTCCCCTAACTAAAGGTTGGACGCTCAGAAATGAATTTGTAATTTGTCCTTTAATCACTTTAGGATCCCTCGCCTTGAGGCGTGGGGAGTGTCAATATCCAGAACTTATGCATAAGAATGTTTTAAAGTCTTATCGTTATAGCATCCACATGTTGCCCTATTCTATGCTCATAGAAGTCGGTTTCAATAATAATTCTAGACAAGAATCCTTGAATATTGTAGAACCTCTTGCCGATATAATCGGTAAAGTCTTCGAACTAAAAGAAAAATAATTTTCCTCAAACAAAAATGGATTAAGAAATCTTTCTAAAAAAGATATATCTAATCCATTATTTTTTTCGTAGATTTTGAATTAAACCTTTATATCTGTAGTTTTGCCTACTACCTCAATAATTTGCTTAAAGCCTTCAGTTTATTTTAAACGGTTCCTTAATGATTTGGACACCAGTGTTATATTTTCTCGGCCTACTTTTTCTATAAATATCCTTACAGCAGATGGAAATATGCCGGACCAAACAGGAAAGCATAAATAAGATATATCTAATTCATTATTTTTTTTCGTAGATTTTAAATTAAACCTTTATATCCGTAGTTTTGCCTACTATCTCAATAATTTGCTTAAAGCCTTCAGTTTCTTTTAAACGGCTCCTTAATGATTTGGGCACCAATATTATATTTTCTCGGCCTACTTTTTCTATAAATATCCTTACAGCAGGTGGAAATGTGCCAGCCCAAACTGGAAAGCATAAATATATCGTGTCGTTGTTTGGAATGGGTACTTCAAAATTTACATCCACTATCATCCGCTTTAACGATGCAGCACCACCTTTTAAAAAACCAGCCATTCCACTCCAATCTTGATTATCAGTTAATCTAGATATGCTACCTTGTGTTTGTTCGGCTATAGATTTGGCTATCGTCTCACAATCTCCTGTCCTTGAAAAATAATATACTCTTGTCATTTCAATTCTCTCCTTTATTTTAGAGACTCAACTCGAATTAAAACTCTACTTATTAACTTTTTGGTCATTCTTACTCTTCTTACTTTTCTTACTCTTTGTTAAAAAAAATCTTTTCGCAAGCTTGGTCGGATATATTATATACTTCTTGTTTAACGCTTTATCTGCTGCTTGCAGTTTTTCAGGTATTTGAATGTTTTGTGGACATCTTGTCATACATTTTCCGCATTCGATACATAAATTAGCCCCAGACTGCTCAACACCCATTATTCCACCCACAAACTTTTGTGCGTAAAATACTTTAGGGATTATGCCTCCAAAAAATGAGTTGTTATTATATTCCGCAAAAATTCCTGGAATATCTACGTTTACTGGACATGGCATGCAATAATTACATCCTGTACACGGTACTAACATTAACTCTTGATATACTTTCTTTATGTCTTCTATTAATTGTAACTCTTTCTCTGTCATACTATCCGGTTGAGTGTTGTTAGCACAATAAATATTGTCTTTTATATGATTGATGTTATTCATCCCGCTTAACACAACGGACACTTCTTTGTGATTAAATATCCATCTTAATGCCCAAAATGCAGCCGATCGCTTTGGCTCAAAATTCTCTATCATCTCTTTGACTTTTGTCGGCGCTTTCGCTGCTAAATTTCCACCTCTTAGTGGCTCCATTACTATTACTCCGATGTTCTTCGCATAAGCATATTCTAGGCCAGCCGTCCCTGCTTGGTTCGTCTCATCTAAATAGTTATATTGTATTTGACAGAAATCCCAATTATAGTCGTCTATTATCTTTGTAAATTCTTCCGCTTTTCCATGAAACGAAAATCCTACATACCTTATACTACCATTCTTTTTGTGCTCGTCTATAAATTCTAAGATACCTAACTTCTTTAGGTCTTCCCATCCTTCTAAACTACCCAATGAATGCATTAAATAATAATCTATATAATCTGTATCTAATCTCTTCAATTGTGTTTGGAAAAATGTTTCGAATTGTTCTGTCTTGTTTACTAAATACACTGGCATCTTATCTGCTATAAACACTTTAGAGCGAATATCATTTTTCTTTATAAATTCTCCTAGAATAACTTCGCTCTTACCGCCATGATATGGATATGCTGTATCAAAGTAATTAATTCCTTTCCCATAAGCAAATAATAGCTGTTCATTCGTTAATACTTCATCTATCCGCCCATTCTTGCTAGGAAACCTCATACAGCCATACCCTATAATTGATAAGTTATCTCCACCAGGGATTAGTTGTCGATATTGCATTGTAAAACCTCCTAAAAATTTATATTCCTTTATTATATATATAAATATTGTGTCTGTCTACAGCTAGAGTAAATTTCCAAAATTAATTATGTACCTCTACTGTCAGAGTAAATTTCAAATACTAAATTACAAAGCTTGTGCATAGAATATCATGAATATTAAAGGAAAATATTAGAATTACAAAGGAGTATTTTGAATGAGTTATAGAAATTCGTGGTTTAAAAACAATGAGCCAAATGAAAATGGAAAATATTTTTGCGTAAAATGTGCAGGCGAATTTTCTAAGGCTGAAATAGATATAGACCATATAATACCAAAGAGAAAAGGTGGAACGGACGACTTATGGAACCTACAATGCATGTGTAGACATTGCAATAGAAGCAAGGGACCTCGGCAATCTTCTCGTGAAACATTAAAGGGTGTTTGCGGTGCCATTACTCATGGAGATGCATTAAAACTGGCTAATTCAATGTTTAACCGAAAAGTGAAAGATCTACGGGGCATTAAATATAAGCGCAAATAAATTCTATGTCTACATATTTGGTCCTTCTAAAATTAATTAACTAAAGAAGGATCAATTAAAAAATTATAAAAATTCTTAATATGAAAGTATTAACTCTTTATTGTTTGGCTATAATTTATGAAGGATTTAATTTTAAAATTAAAAATTTTACGGAGTTACTTAAAAAATGAAAATTTTGTATACATCTAAATGGCTAAAATTAGAAATTAAAAACTAAAAACTAAAAATTAAAAATTAAGGAGTTACTTTAAGATGAGAATTTTGCACACATCTGACTGGCATTTAGGGAAAACCTTAAGTGGCTATAGCAGAATGGAAGAACAAGAAGAATTTTTAAAGGATTTTGTTCAATTGGCCTATTCTAATAACGTTGATCTAGTTATCATTGCTGGGGATATTTTTGATTCATCCGATCCTCCACCAAAAGCTGAAGCAATGTTTTATAACACCTTAGAACAACTTTCTAAAAACGGTGAACGCTTGGTTTTAGTTATCGCAGGCAATCATGATAACCCAAATAAACTAGTTGTAGCAAACCCTTTTACTAAAAAACATGGAATTATAGTTGTGGGTAAGCCCAAAACCATCGTCCCTGAAGGCCTTTATGGTCAACACTATGTTAAAAATTCCGGTGAAGGTTTCATAGAAATCGATGTAAACGGCGAAAAAGCCGTTATTCTAATCGTACCTTATCCAAGTGAAAAACGATTGAATGAAATCGTTGTCGACAACATTAATGGCGGACAAGCTCAATCCTATGTACATCGTATGCGTACTCTATTTCAAAAAGGTTCCGAAAAATATAGATCTGATACCATAAACTTGGCCGTTAGCCATTTATTTTCCAGCGGTAATGAACTCGATTGTATTTCTTTAGGTAAAAATTGCTTCATTCCTGGTAAATATTTTCCCCCTAAAGCTCAGTATATAGCCTTGGGTCATATCCATAAATCTCAAATCGTCCCAGGTACTAATAATCGTGCTAGATACTCCGGCTCCCCTATCCATTATACTAAACAACATCTAGATGAAAAAAAACTTTGTCTCTTAGTTGATGTTAAAGTCGGTCAGGATTGCTCCGTTACCGAACTACCACTCAAAATTTATAAACCTATCGAAATTTGGTCCTGTGATAGCGTTGCCGCCGCTATTGAAAAATGCGAACTAAATCAGTCAAAAAATTGTTGGGTCTATTTGAGAATAAAAACTGATAGGCCTATCTTAAACATGGAGAAGAATAAAATGAAATCTATAAAAAATGATATTATAAATATATTTCCCGTATTTCCCGATCAATCACTCTTAGATGAAAATTTTGATCCCTACCTTCTTGCTGAAGAACAAAATATTTTGAATCTATTTAAAGCCTTTTATCTAAAGCGTACCAATAATATTGCCAACGACGATACTATAGCTTTGTTTAATTCCTTCATGGAAGAGGTGTAAAATTCATGAAACCTATCGAACTCACTTTAAAAGGTCTAAATAACTTTTCCGATACACAAGTTATAGACTTCGTAACGCTCACTAAACAAGGTCTTTTTGGTATATTCGGTCCCACGGGTAGCGGGAAATCTACTATTCTAGATGGTATTACTTTAGCTCTATACGGTGAAATCGCTCGAAAAAGTGATAACTTCATTAATGTAAACTGCAATATAGCTGCTGTAAAATTCATATTTTCTATAGTCGACGATAACTCAAATATTATAACCTACATGGTTGAAAGAGAATTTACTAAAACCTCTAATGGAAATAAATCATCAGCTAGATTGAGTAAACACCATAATGATCATTGTATTGTTTTAGCCGAAAAAGTAAAAGAGGTAAACTCAAAATGTGAACAGCTTATAGGTTTAAACTTCGAAGATTTCTCTCGTACCGTTGTTTTGCCCCAAGGTCAGTTTAGTGAATTTTTTAAACTAACAGGTCGTCCAAAACGTGACATGTTAGAAAGACTTTTTAATTTAGAAAAATACGGTAACGTTTTAACTGATAGAGTCAAAGATAAATTAACTTCAACACAAAGTAAATATGATTTTCTCACAGGTGAATTGTCCACCTATGACAGTGAGTTATTATCTAGTTTAGAATCGAAGAATACTGAATTGCTTGAGCTAAAAAGCCAGCAGTCTAAGTTAAAAACTGATCTGGAAGACGTTACAAAAACTTATGAATCCTGTAAATCGATCTGGGATAATCAAGAAAAACTATCTTCTTGGCTGAAAAAAAAGGACTCCCTGGATAAACAGAATAAGGAAATAGAAGACGAACAACTAAAGCTAGATAAAGCCAAGGTTGCTGAAAAAATTTATCCATTAATAACTAATGTAGAAGAGATTTTGAAAAAATTAAATACAACCCTAGATCAACGCCAAAGCTTAGAAAAAGATATGCTAGAGGTTGAAGCCATGCAAAAAATATCTGAAAAAGCTTATGAGCTAGCCTTAAAGCAAAAGGATACAGATCAACAGGATTTAATTTTAAAAAAAGCAAATTTACAGCATATCCAAGAAATTGTCTCTCAG
The DNA here is from genome assembly GCA_002007295.1 of Candidatus Epulonipiscioides saccharophilum. Classification (GTDB taxonomy): domain Bacteria; phylum Bacillota; class Clostridia; order Lachnospirales; family Cellulosilyticaceae; genus Epulonipiscioides; species Epulonipiscioides saccharophilum. Next base: position 5,431 of record LNZM01000019.1, read on the forward strand.
CTGAATATTACCTTAAAGGATATTTCTCGATTAGAAAAAGAACAAGCTCTTCTCTCGGATAATAAAAAATTAGAATGTGACAAACTGTCTTCTATTTTATCCGACTTGGAGAAATTAGAAGAGACTATTAAAAATAAACAACTAAAATTGAAAGAATTATCCTGTGACTTGAACTTCAAAGATACTGTATTCAAAGGCTGTGATTTATCCGGACAATACACTAGATTGGAAACCGAATTAAATAAAAAAACACTCTCTTTAAATAATCTCTCTAAGATGATAACGGATTTAACTACGAAACAAAATTCTTTAATCGATTTAGGCACCAAAACTAAAACAGCCTTGAATGAAGCGACAAAACAAAAAAATGATTGGGATGCTCAACTGAAAGATTTAGAAATAAAACATTTAGCCGATAAATTACGCTCTAACCTACTGGATGGCCAGCCTTGTCCTGTATGTGGATCCACAGAATATAATGCTATCATAATAGAAAATGTTTCTCTCGATAATATTAATATCCTACAATCTCAGATTCAGAATGTTAACTTATCGGTTAAAAAACTCGAACTCGAACTTCAATATGTTACCGAAAATTATAAAGTTACTTCAGCCAGAATTAAGGACAATCAATCTATTTGGACTAATCTTGAAAAGGAAAACCAAGAACTAGCCAACAACTTAAATTTATTACGCAATGAATTACTAAAAATTTCAACCCAAATTAATGTTAATATTCAGGATTTCACTACTAAACGCCATGAAATAGAATTGAATGAACGATCTGCTTTTGCCTTAAATCAAGATATAGCTCAAAATCAACAGGTATACCTCTCTATAAAATCCAAGCAAACCCAAATAGATGCTGTCATAAATGATTATAATAATAAATTAATCGCTTCCCAGACTTCTATTAAATCCAAAATGGAACAGGTAGAATCGTTTAAATCTAAAATTCAAAACGAAACTGGTTCCGAAAATATCCCAAACGTCGATGCTATCATCAATGATTTGGATAAACAAATTCAAAAAATTAGGCTCAATTTCGAAACGGCTCAGAAAAATAAAAAGGATATCGATGATAAAATTATGGCCATAAGCCAATCTCGAGCTTCTATTTTAAATACTTTGCATTTATTATCCACAGACTACGAATCAGCTTTAAATAAACAAAACGAACAATTATCACTTCATCAATGTGATGTCCAAATGGTTAAGAACAGCTATTTAGATGATTCCAATAAACTTACTTTAGAACAAAAAATTTATAACTATACTGAAGAAAAAAATAAAGTTCTCGGCGTTATTGAATCTTTAAATGAACACTTAGTTGAAAAAAAAGTTTCATCCCAAGAATGGAAGCAGATCCAATTGATTAAACACAGCATGGAGTCTCATTTGGCTAAAATGAATGAAAAAGAAATTCTATTAACCAATGAAATAAAACTCATGTCTGATAAAAAACAAAAGTTTGAAAAACTATCCGCCGATTTTATAGAAGCTGAAAAACAACTCTTAAACTTAAAAGCTTTGGCTCATTTATTTAAAGGTAAGCGTTTTGTTGAATTTATTGCTACAAATAAACTAAAATATATAGTCCAAACAGCCTCTAAACGCTTATTAGAAATAACTAATGAGGAGTTCGGCATGGACATGAATAACGATAATGAATTTATTATAAAAGATTATAAAAATGGTGGCGTAACCAGATGTCTTTCCTCATTATCTGGTGGTGAAACTTTTTTGGCATCCTTATCCTTGGCTTTATCCTTATCCAGTTATATGCAACTAAAAGGTTCGACTCCTTTAGAATTATTTTTCTTAGATGAAGGCTTCGGTACTTTGGATAATCGTCTCCTTGATACTGTCATGAACTCTTTAGATAATCTGCATGGTGATAAATTAAAAATAGGTATTATCTCTCACGTAGAAGCAATTAAACATAGAGTGCCTATTAAATTACTCATGTTATCATCTAATGATTCCGATAATAGTCGCATAGAAATGACTTAATTAAAATAAGCTAACTAGAATTTTAAATCCATATATTTTAGCTTAGCTTTTAAAATTTAAATCAAAATAGTACAGACTCTCAAAAAAATTTTCAGAATATTTGACAAAAATATAATAAATGTTATAATTTATCTATATACTTTATAAAGAGAGGTGATTGATTACAGCGCAAAAATTATTATAATAGAGAGGAGCTAGACTATGTTAAAAAAATTATTTAGCAAAAGGAAGAAAAATTCAATCGATGACTTATATTTAGAACAAATGAAAGCTTCCCTTAGAAATAAAGACCTTCCTATTGTAGTCTTAGATAATTCATGGCATCAAATTAAAACTCTCATAGCTGATGATAATTTTCAAAAATTAGAAGAACAACTTATGGATACATTAAAACGTCGTGGAGAACTAACCAACAACATTAATAAGTCCGCCGTTTTAAAAAATAAATTGCTTGCTAAAATACTTGAGATAAGTGATAAACTTAACAATAATGTTGCCTTGGCCAATAATCCACGTTTAGAAAAAGATATCACTTTAGCTAAAGAAAATTTAATTAAATTAAATGAAGAGGTAGATCTATTTAAATTAGAATCCATGATTATAGAGGAAGAATTAAATACATATAATTTATTATTAGTAGAAAATACTATTGTGAAAAGTTATAATATAATGACTCAGTACCGTGATAAGACCTTGGCCTTAGATACAGAAATAGATTATTATAGAAATATCCTCTTGGAAAAAAACGAAGAAAGAAAACGTTATGCAACAGCCTCTCAGGAATTATATGATTATATGCATAAAATTGTTGGACGTAACACCGTAGAAAAATTAGATACGATTATGATGAGAGTTGATAAACAGTAATAATAACTATAGGTATTGATATAATCGAGATTGATAGGATAAAAAAATTAGATAAGATTGAGAGAGTTAATAAAAGGTGATAGTAGATATTGATATAATCGAGATTGATAGAATAGAAAAATTAGATAAGATTGAGAGAGTTGATCAAAGGTGATAGTAGGTATAGGTATTGATATAATCGAGATTGATAGGATAGAAAAAGCAAATGCTAAGAATGATAAGTTTTTAACCAAACTTTTTACACCAGAAGAAAATGAGTATTTTAAGAGTAAAAATTACCGATCCGAATCTATAGCCGGTTTGTTTAGCGCTAAAGAAGCAGTAAGTAAGGCTCTTGGAACTGGTTTTAGGAATATAAAAATGACTGATATCCAAATCGGTCATACACAATTAGGCCAGCCCAAAGTCATACTAACAGGAAAAGCGTTAGAACATTCGCTAAAAATGAATATAAATAACATTTCTTTAAGTATATCTCACTGCAAAAATTATGCTACTGCTTATGTTATTATGGAGAGTTGTTCATAAGACATATTATGTTATAATATATTTAAATAGAATAGATATTTTTTTAAGGAGGTTTTATGACGTTTTTAAAACCTAGGGTTATAGCCGAAGTTAATTTAAGAGCTATTAGGCATAACTATCGAGAAATCCGGAAAATTATCCCCAAAGAAGTAAAAATTATGGGTGTAGTCAAAGCCGATGCTTATGGTCATGGAGCTATTCGTGTTTCAAAAGTTCTTCAGGATGAAGGCATCGACCGCTTAGCTGTAGCCATCGCTAAGGAAGGTGAAGAACTTAGAGTTTCGGATATCAAGTTGCCTATTTTAGTTCTAGGCTATACGCCTAAAGCTGATGTAGAACTACTCATCGTTAATGATCTTACTCAAACTATTTTCTCTTATGAGATGGCCGAATATATTTCTACCGAAGCGGGAAAGTTTAATAAAATTATTAACGTTCATATTAAAATAGATACAGGCATGGGTCGAATAGGCTTTTTGCCAAATACTAATAGTATTATTGAAATAAGAAAAATTATGTCCTTGCCTAATATTAATGTAGAAGGTTTATTTACTCACTTTTCTACTTCCGATGAAGAGGATCCTTCTTATACTAAAGAGCAGTGGAGTATATTTAAAGGCTTTATAAATGAACTAAAAGATTTCGACATCGCCATTCCCTTTGTTCACGCAGCTAACAGTGGTGCCATTCTTAATCATACTCACACTTATTTGGATATCGTTCGTCCAGGTATATTATTATATGGTCACTACCCTTCAAAATTTTTAGAGAATTATAAATTATCTTTAATTCCTTCTATGACATTAAAAACACAAGTTGTTCACGTGAAAGAATTAACGGAAAATAAATTTATTAGCTACGGTAAATCTTTTAAGACTAATCAAAAAACTAAAATTGCTACTCTCCCTATTGGTTATGCTGATGGTTATCCGAGAAACTTATCTAATAAATCACATGTATTAATTAATGGTCAATTTGCTAAAGTGATTGGAAAAATATGCATGGACCAATTTATGGTAAATGTGACAAATCTTACAAACGTTAGTGTGGGTGATGAGGTTGTTTTATTTGGTTTTCAATATGACAAATGTATTCGTATTGAAGAATTAGCAAGTATTTGCCAAACTATTAATTATGAATTAATTTCTACTATAGGAAAACGTGTCCCACGACGTTACATTGACTTATAGGAGTATAAAAAAAATCTTGTAGGGAATACTAATCATAGATTTCCTACTCTTTTGAGGTGATTTTGTGAAAGAACTGGTCTTTAATGGATCGAAAATTATAGAACAAGTTAAAAACTTTGACAAAAATCTTTTGAAAACTATGAAGAAAGGATATCTTGAGATGGCTGAAATTAATTTATCTTTATCTAAATTATATTTCGAAATAGAAAGAGAGGCCCAATCGTATTATGACGATATGTAGCGGAGTGTGGTAAAATGATAGTTAAACGTGGTGATATATTTTA
>LNZM01000020.1 GCA_002007295.1 Candidatus Epulonipiscioides saccharophilum
AATGGATTGAACTATTGCGTCAAATAGTTTTTCTTTATCTATACCCTTAGATTTTACAATTTCATCAATTGCTGCCATAAATTCCTTATTCATCTAATTCGTTTCCTTTCTAAAAAATAATAACAAAACCTAAAAAGTAATAGCTAAGCGTACTGTTACTATGTCCTTTATGTTAAAATTCTTAGTTTCATTATTAATATCGACCTTAATAATATCGTCATCTTTTCCTATAAGTATACCTTGAAAAATTTTTTTACCGTATAAAGCCTTATAAAGTTTCAAATCAACTAATCTACCAGCATATTTTACAAAGTCTTTATCTTTCTTTAATATTCTGTCAATACCAGGTGAGCTAACTTCTAACATATAGGCTGGCTCTATTAGATCGGCCTGATCCAAAATAGGTTCAATAGATCTGCTTACGTTTGTACAATCATCTATACTTATACCATCCGGTTTATCAATGTAAATTCTAAGAAAGTAGTCAGGCCCTTCTTTTTTAAATTCAACCTCTACAAGCTCTAGATGCATTTGTTCTACCGGATTTGTAATTAAAGTAGTGACTTTTTCTATGATTTTGTTTTTATCCATCATTTTATTCCTTTGATATCATGCTAAAAGAGTGGGTCATTAACCCACTCCTTCGACTGATTTTATTAAATTACTTTTCATTGTATATATAAAAATAGAAAAAATCAAGGGGTATATTATTAATTATTTTTCAAAACAAATTTTATCCAATTTTTGATAGTCGTTTTTTCTCTCTGATTATAATTCTATTTTAAAGGTGGTGTTTAGATGTTACATCGAATAAAAGCTTGTAGCAAATACGATGCAAAAATATTAGAAACAGCCACGGTTTGTCCAAATTGTGGCATATATCAAACAGAAGACGAGAGTCATTTTGGATATTTTATAGCCAGATTGTTATTACCAGTAGCTGGATTAATGTTATACTTAGCATTAAAAGATATTTGGCAAAATACTCCAAGTAGAATTAAATCAGGTATTATGATATTTTTTGCTATACCAATTATTATACTGCTAATTATGGGATTATTCGGTTTACTAGGACTTATAATTATGTAGCAATTTTTATCACTATATAAGCGAAAAACAAGAAAAAATAGTATATGATTCATGTTTATAATTAGTACTAATTTTTAATACATCTACATATATATTAATATATTTGCAAAAATTAGGAGGTTATGCTTATATGAAATATTGTAGCAAATGTGGCAAGGAATTGGTAGATGAATCGATTGTTTGTACAGACTGTGGAGTACTCCAAATATCGGATAGCGGTAGTATTGGATATTTCTTTCTAGGCTTTTTTATACCTATTGTTGGAATAATATTATACTTTGCTTGGAAAGAACTCCAACCTAAAAGTGCTAACAAAGCAGGCCTAGGCGCAATAATTAGCATAATAGTTTCTATACTTTTATTATTTTTCTTTTTTGCGTGGGTTATTTCATTTTTCAATTATATTCTATGGACGATTATATAATTAAATTTCATTTAACATTTATAGATAATACATACGTTTTTGTTAAATAGCTATTATTACATTTATGTGCTGGAGTATTAAATTGACAAAGTTCAATTTTGGTGTAGTAACTATTTGATTATATTAAGTAGTTACTATATTTTTTTGTCTTAATTTAATTAAAAAATAATTGTCTATATTGTTGATAAGATTTAATTTTTAATTAAGTTACATATGATATAAAATAAATTCAAAATCTAGTAAGCTAATTAACTGTTAAAATAAATCTATAAAAATATATGCTTATTGATGTATACAACAGGAGGTGTTTCTACCAGTACTTATTTTATAGGTTAATCTCATTTTAAATATAGATAATAGATCTTTTTTTATTAAATAGCTATCCTTGTATGTATATAATCGAGTACTAAATTAACAAAGCTAAATTTTAGTGTAGTAACTATTTAATTATATTCAGTAGTTACTACATTTTTGTATATTAATTTATTTATACCATAATTGTTTGTATGTTTGGCAAGTTTTAATTTTTGACTAACTTACATATATATAAATATATTTAAAATTTAGGAGGTTATGCTTATATGAAATATTGTAGCAAATGTGGCAAGGAATTAGTAGATGAATCGATTGTTTGCACAGGCTGTGGAGTACCTCAAATATCGGATAGTGGTAGTATCGGATATTTCTTTTTAGGATTTTTTATACCTATTGTTGGAATAATATTATACTTTGTATGGAAAGGACTCAAACCTAAAAGTGCTAAGAAAGCAGGTCTGGGAGCCATAATTAACATAATGCTTTATGTTCTATTAGTTATCTCTGTTCTATTGATGGCTACAACAATAGGTCCTTCTACCGGTGTTTATCTTATAGGTTAATTTCATTTACGTACTTTTTTTATTGAATAGCTATCATTATATATATAAATGAGTACTAAATTAATAAAGCTAACAGGAGGTTATGCTTATATGAAATATTGTAGCACATGTGGCAAGGAATTAGTAGATGAATCGATTGTTTGTACAGACTGTGGAGTTCTCCAAATATCGGATAGTGGCAGTATTGGATATTTCTTTTTAGGATTTTTTATACCTATTGTTGGAATAATATTATACTTTGTTTGGAAAGGACTCAAACCTAAAAGTTCTAAAAAAGCAGGTCTTGGCGCTCTAACTGGTATAATAATTTCTATCATTTTAATAATTGCTTATCTTGCACTAGTTATTTCAATAATACATGCTGCTTTAAGTGTTCCGTATATGTTATATTAGACTTTAGTGCATAAAAGTGTAAGTTATGTTGCAATCAGGACAAACGCATGTATGTATTTTTTACTAAAAATTACCCCTTTCGCTGATCCCATTATTTCGCTAAGTTCAAGTACAAAGGGCAAGTGCGTAATTTCTTTTATTTTAAAAATTAAAGGATTATGATCTGCTTCCGTAATTTAATAACAGCTCCCATAGGAAACAAAATTGCGGGGAAGCGGTGCCTCCCTCCGGGAGGGAGGTGTCAGCGTAAGCTGACGGAGGGAGAAAGCGTGCATACAAGTTTTTGTTACTTGTAAGTAAATTATAAATTTTGCAAGTTTTCTAATTATGCACTGTACTGTTGACTACACTGGAGGCTATTATCATAGTGACGAGGGCAATTTCCTGTGCGATAACAATTGACATGGCGGTATCCATAAATGTCGCACTACTTGTATCAGTGTCGCTACCATAGTATTTAAGGAGTATCATAGTTGTGTGCACATATCTTTGGCTTGCAATAGTACCAAATAAGCTATATCCTTTTTGTTGTTTTAGATAACCATTTACGGCACCAAAGTTTTCTATAAGTTCTTTTCTATCTACATCAAGGGTCGCAAGCAGGCCGAGGCTAGCCAGTTCAAAGTTTGTACCATACTTATATCCGTTTTGCTTTAGGTTATCAAATAAAGTCATAACTTTATTACATTTATCTTTTGATGATCCGTTTTGCAAAGTAAGGGCATGGCTCAGGGCTTGTACTGCGTTAGGGGAAAAGAAATGTGGTTTTAGTAGCACATAACATTCCTCGGTATATGCTAAAATTTCATCTTCGGTTTTGTCGCTGGCGGCCAGAAGTAGGCAAAAAACAGCATCTTCGCTTGAGGTTAAAAATGGATGAATTTTTTTGATTGCCTTATAAATATTGCTTGCTTTCATGGCAATAAAATCATACTGATCTAGCTCTATCATATTGGATAAGATCAAAGCACCTAAAGCTAAATACTCGCTGTTCCAAAAATATTTTTTTAATACATTATAAAATGCCAATGTATTTTGGATTCTTTCTACAGGGTCATGGGATAATGACATCATGGATATAACAGGAATGCGTGTATTTGCTCTAAAATTTGAGAATATTCCTGTATTTTGTTTTAAAATAGTTTTGCACGATTTTAAGTTATCAGTATTTGCAGTGCTGTTTTTATCTACAAAAATCATAGCACACGCAGGGTAAATAAGGCTATTATCCCATGCAAAGTTTTCTTTTATAATATCTCTATTTTGTATAAATTTTTCGCATAGCGATTTCAAATTTAAGTTCATATGGTTGCCTTTCTATTATGTGAAGGGTTTTGTTTTCGTATAACAACGTATAAAGTTCGCCCATATTTGTCCTATTAATTTATTTGAAATTCAAGATAACACCGTTATAAATATCTGTTGGAGGAAATTCTATAAGGATTTCATTTTCGTGTTGAATTACGTTTACTTTATCCAATACAGATTCTACAGAGTTGATTTTTCTGGATTCTTTTATTAGCACTTTAATACCTGCTATTTTACCTGTTTCATCTTGTACTCTTAGGCCTTCATTGTTTAAATTATTTTGAATTACAACTACAGATACGTTTAGGGTTTTATCATTTTTAGATACGATAAGTTGTGAATTTGAGCAACCGGTTAATTTAGCGTAAGGGGTGATATTTTGAGATAAGACTCCGCCGATTAGTCTTTTTTCCATAAAGTTATTAGATTTAATGTAGTCTGTAAATAGAGGTAAGGCAATATAAGTTACAGAGCCATTTCCGTATTTATTTTCTGTTATAGCAGAATATTCGGACAATTCACCAATAGGACGAGCACCGATTTGGTAGACTGGAGCTGGGAAGTATAATCCGGTTTGTTTTGAGGCCGAAGTAGTGCTAACTAAAGTTGCTTGGCCAAAGACACCTATTTCGGGAATAAAATCTAAGTTCCAATATTTTTGAGCTATAGTGTCTTTAATTTTTATATAAGAGATAGGTTCATTTAGTTGGCCTTGAAGTTTAACACCGCAGAGTTTTTCAAAGATGTTAGTATTGGCTTGATCATCTCTTTCGAATTTACCGACAGCGCCCGGGATACAACCTACTACAATGAGTTTACCACCGGCTGATACGAACTTTTCAATTTCTAGTACGGCCTCTTTTTCTATATAAAAATGTTCGGGGATTAATAATATTTTATATTTGGCCAAGTTATTTTTTAAATCTTCATCGTATAAAATATGAGATGTGTAACCATTTTCGGTTACAATTTGGTAAGCACCTTCGATAAATTTAGTTTGCAGGTTCCATTTACCGCCGTTTAGCCTCATTTGTTCTACGCTTAATAATATAGCTATATCGGCGTAAGAGGGCACATTTTTTACTTTATTATAAATAGTTTCTCCGTAATCAAACATAGCTCTTATATGTTTCATGGATTCCATGTCTGGCTGAACATCGGTCGGTTTTACGATATCGCCGGCGATTAGCATACTGTTCATACTAGCGCAAAGGGCGGCTTCGGCCTTTAAGGTTTGAGGAGCACGACAGTTAAAGTCCTGCCAAGATCGCATTCTTTGAATGTTCATATCAATTGTTTTACCTCGCCAATCTGTGGCCGCTAGATTCATTGCAGCGTTAACGATTAAGTTAGATGGTTGTGGATCGTAGGTATAAAATCCATTATTCTCTGTGATTGGTATTGGCCATTTTATACATCCTAAAACGTCTGCTCCGACTGATAATTTTGGATTTATCTCTTTCAATGCTTTCCCAACGTCGTCTAAAAATTTATAAATCATGTCGCTAGTCCATCTAAATCTAGCCATGCTAGTCATGTCACCATTAGCTTGGGGAACGTCTTTCATGAATTTTTCTTTACAACGTTGACAATGGCATGGTTCATTTAATCCATGATATAATCCATCGATCCATACGGCGTTTATATCGTTGTTTTTGGCTAATTCTACAATATAAGGAAGTAAGCTTTTGTAATAATAATTGCTAGTTGGACAAACATAATTTCTTATAGCTTTGTCTTTTCCGTGGCTATATAATTCTCCTTGCGAGTTATAGGCCAACCAATTTTTAAGGCCTTTTTTCTCTACTTCTTCATCCGACAAGACACAGGCTGCAATATAGGCGGTTACGTCGATGTTATTTTTTCTTAGTGCGCTACAGATTTTTCGGAATATGTCTTCTTGCATATTAGGGTGTGGACAAGCTGCATCCGTTTTTGTGTAAGCAAATCCGTAAGCGCACCTTGCGAATAGGGTTACGGATTCAGCCCCCGAAGTCTTAATAGCTTCTATATAATGGTCAACATTTAAATCTTGGCCGACATTGTTGATACTCGATGGGGTATGCATATCGAAATGCAGTTTTTTTACTATTTCTTGATAAGACTTATTCATAATAAACAGGCTCCTTTTTAATTTTTATTTTTAATCAGCTAAAGGCAACAATTCATCAGTGACTGTCGCATCAACTTCAAAAATGCAGGATCATGTTCTATTTTCGTCATCTAATGATAACTCTCGGCGACAGCTTCCATAGAAAACAAAATTGTGGGGAAGCGGTGCCTCCCTCCGGGAGGGAGGTGTCAGCGTTAGCTGACGGAGGGAGAAAGCGCGCATACAAGTTTTGTTACTTCAAGTAAATTGTAAATTTTGCAAGTTTGTATCGTTTTTCTGTCATCCAGAATTTAATATTTGAAATTGTTAATGCAACAGATTCATTGCCATTTCCCCTTTAGTTGATATTCCCTAACCTCTCAGTTTATTTCGCTACATTGTGCCCCTTCAATTTTAATCAGCTAGAGGTAATAATTCCGGAAATTGTTCGTCAGTATCTTGGTATTTAATTTTTAGTTCTAGTAATTTCGCTTTTAAATCTTTTACTAAAGTGCTGTATCTTTCTTTTTCGTATAGATTGTTTAGTTCTAAAGGATCATTTTTTAAATCGTAAAGTTCCCATGCTTGTGGTGTCTCGATATTTATGGCACCTTTAGAGCCTAAAGCACGACCATAGTAGTAGATTAGTTTATAATCTTTTGTTCTTATACCATAGTGGGAGGGGATTTCGTGATGAGCTAAGTGCATCCAATATCTAAAGTATACAGCATCGTAGCCATGTTCTTCACCTTTGATAATTTTCCTAAACGATCTACCCTGCATTTCTTCGGGCGTTTGACCGCCGGCGAAGTCCAACAATAATGGAGCTATATCTATATTAGAAACCAATTCTGAACTGACTGTACCGGCTTGAATTTCTTTTGGATATCTGATTAAAAACGGAGTCCGGATACCTTCTTCGTAGCTCCATCGTTTATCGCAGTAATCATGTTCACCTAGATACATGCCTTGATCTGAGGTGTAAATGACAACGGTGTTGTCGAGTTCGCCGGTTGTTTCGAGATAATCCAGTAAGTTTTTGACCGAATCGTCTATGCCAGCTACGGTTCGCAAGTAATCTTTTAAATATTTTTGGTATGCTTTATGGGCTTTTTCTTCGAAGGTTGCGTTTTCATCGCAATCCAGTTTTCCAGTTACATAATTATCTGCCATGAAAAATTTGTATAAACTTTTGGCGTGTGGTGTTTTTGGATCGGTTATACCTCTTGGAGATACTGTGCTACCGTATCCGTAAGAGCCAGCACTGCGGTGAGATAAGTCTTCAAATAGGCTTTCAGGTTCTGGTATTTCTACGCCGTCGAACATGTGTTCGAATCTTTCGGCATATTGCCACATATCATGTGGTGCACGGTGGTTGCACATTATGAAAAACGGCTTGTCTTCTTGACGATTTTTTAACCAATCTAAAGTCATGTCGGTTATTATGTCACTTACGTAACCTTCATGTTGAACTAGTCCGTCTTTGCCTTTTTCAAAGAACATCGGATTTACATATGCTCCTTGCATTTGTCCTGGCCCACCCAAATATTTATACTCATCGAAACCTCTTGGAATATCGAATAGATGCCACTTGCCAAATAAGGCTGTTTGATATCCTTGTTCTTTTATTAATCTAGCTATATTCATTTTGGATGTACTGTCCCAATGATCGGCTAAAGTTTTCACGCCGTTTATATTTCCATATTGGCCGGTCATTACTGTTGCTCTAGCTGGGACACACAGGGAATTTGTAGCTATAAAGCTATCTAGTCTACATCCTTCCTGGGCGATTCTATCTAAATTTGGTGTTTTGAAAACTTTGGCCAATATTGAGTCATAACAACTTATAGAATTTATTGCATGATCATCTGACATGATATATAAAATATTTGGTTTACTCATAACTTACTTGCCTCCTTTTTTTTCTCTATTTTAGCAAATTAATCTTTATTTGTCCAGACATATAAAAAGACCCCATATATCTTAATGAGGTCTTTTGGTAAATTTAGTATTATAAAAATTTTGTAAATATATCGCCTTTTCCATTTTATCCTCCGGTATTCTTATATAAATCTCTTTAGTGTTATAATAATTATATAAGCTAACGTATACTATTATAAAATTATTGTTATTAATTTCTATTCTTTCAAATGCATATGTTCTATAGCTATGTGTATAAATTTCTTCACATATTATTATCCCATTTTCAGTAAACAGCAAAGTTATATCTTCTTTCGATAATATTTTAAAATATTCTTTTATCATCACATTTTGTTGAGATATTATAACTAAACTAAATAAAAGTAAAATTAATCCGGATTTTATATCTACTGCTATTATTCCAATACTAAGAACCATACAAAGTATAAAGAAAAATGCATTAGATAATTTATAATTTAAATATTGTACTTTTAAAAATTCATCACTATTATGATACCAAATACTTATTATTTCACAACGCATTTTTTTTAACTTTTTTATTCGACTATATACCCTATTGGCAAATAGCAATATTATTATACCTAAACATACACTTAAAGCATGAGCTGGAGAATTTTTTACAAAGTTAAAGCGAAAATTTAAAAATGGAATAACTAAAAAACCTATTCCTAGAAAGTGTAAATCAAAACATAAGCTGCGTAAAAAATAAATTTTGTTATCCATCGCTTCACCTTCTATTTCATAAATTGATTAGTATCATTATATGCTTTTTTCTTTTAAATTGAGCATGGATTACAAAATTTCTCTAAAAATATACCAAAATATTCCATTATAAAAGGGAGCTATAACGGCTCCCCTATTTTTATGCTTCTGATATTTTTATGCCGGCCTTGTCGCCCAGGCATGAATTAATAAAATTAAGAAAATCTAGCAAAACGCCTAAATCTTCTGCTTCTATGAAAGAGGTAGGTAAAGGTACATCATTAATTAAAATTACTCCTTGATCTTTCCTAATAGAAGATACATGAATTAAATGAATACTTGTTGGCAATTTAAATGCTACCTTAGTGTAAATAGCCTTCGTTGTTATTACAAAACCAGATTTCGCATTTCCAAATATGGTATCGTCATATAATAGGATTATTTCTTCGTCGTCCTCAAATTTTGCATAATAATTCTTAGCATTAATTAATTTTTTAGGATAACTGGCTAATTTCGTTATATCATATAATCTTTGTTTTAACGATTTACAACGCATGTTGTTGTAGCAATGTTGTATTCTTTTTATATCAGACTTAGATAATCTTACTTTTAATTCTATTACGTTATCCATGTTAAGTTCTGCTTGCTTAAATCGCTCCATAGCTTCTAACACTATTGGTAATTCCGCAATTTCTTCTGTATCCTCCATATTTTCAAAATTTATTTCTTGTTCGTCATTTATTAAACTTTTTTCTGCTTCTTCGCTCAATAATAAATTATCTCTAGCCTGTTCTATATTATCCATTTTTTCGCTAACTAATAAGTTATCTTTGGCCTGTTGTCCTATATTATTAGTTGTAGGTTCACTAACTAACAAAGTATCTCTGGCCTGTTGTTCTAGATTATTAGTTGTAGATTCGCTAGCTAACAAAGTATCTCTGACCTTTTGTTCTAGATTACTAGTTGTGGCTTCGTTAGCTAACAAAGTATCTCTGGCCTGTTGTTCTAGATTACTAGTTGTAGGTTCGCTAGTTAACAAAGTATCTCTGGCCTGTTGTTCTAGATTACTAGTTGTAGGTTCGCTAGTTAACAAAGTATCTCTGGCCTGTTGTTCTAGATTATTAGTTGTGGGGTCGCTAGCTAACAAAATATCTCTGGCCTGTTGTTCTAGATTGTCCACTTTTTCTATATCCAACACAGTTTTTTTCGCTCGTCCTTTATCTGCTTTCTTACCTCGTTTTTTTGATTTTTTAGTTGGTCTAGGATTTGTCTTTTTAACTTTGTTGTCCAAGTTTGATATTTCATCAGTTAAAACTTGATTGGCCACTTCATCTATGAGTGCTTCCTCGTTTAAAATCGGATTAGCTATTTCATTTGTGAATGCTTCATCGTTTAAAATCGGATTAGCCCTTTTATTTATGAGTGCTTCCTCGTTTAAGATCGGATCAGCCATTTTATCTATGAGTGCTTCCTCGTCTAAAATTGGATTAGCCCTTTCATTTGTGAATGCTTCCTCGTTTAAGATCGGATCAGCCATTTTATCTATGAGTGCTTCCTCGTCTAAAATTGGATTAGCCCTTTCATTTGTGAATGCTTCATCGTTTAAAATCGGATTAGCCCTTTCATTTGTGAATGCTTCATCATTTAAAATTGGATTCGACATTTCATTTGTGAATGCTTCATCATTTAAAATTGTATTTTTGGATTGAATATTAAAATTATTTTCATTAATCTTCTGCAAATTTCTTTCCAATATAATATTTTGTTTTGATCTATAATTTTGTAATTCCATATTTTCTTTAGCTGCTTTAAGTCGTTTAGCAATTTTGGATAATACGCTTATTTGTTCAGCCGTAATAGTTGGATTATGAACGTATGATTTATTATTAAAAGTATTCATGTCTTGAGCTATTAATTCTAGTGAAAAGGTTATATTTTCAGATTTTTCCGTATCTTTTGTTTCTGCAGTCTTTTCTAAGTTGGCCAGAGTTTCAGGTTGCTCCGTAGTTTGAGTGTCTGCGCTATTTTTTAAGTTGGCTAAAGTTTTAAGTTGCTCCGTAGGTTGATTGTCTGCTATCTTTTCTAAGTTGGCCAGAGTTTCAAGTTGATTCGTCATTTGATTGTCTACAGTATTTTCTAAGTTGGCTAGAGTTTCAAGTTGCTCCGTAGGTTGATTGTCTGCACTATTTTCTAAGTTGGCTAAAGTTTCAAGTTGCTCCGTAGATTGAGTATCAACAACCTTTTCTAAATTGGCTAGACTTTCAAGTTGCTGAGTAGTTTCCGAAATACTTTGTAGCTGGGCCATATTGGTTGAGCTTATCTCTAATATATTGTTCGGATCTATCGTGTTGACTTCTAATTCTAATTCATAATCAGTAAGTGTATTTACCATAAAATTTAAAAACTCAATCATTTTATGCAAATCATTTTTTGACGTTATGCTACATGCAAGAACTTTATTATTTACTAAAATTTTTTTATGGTCTAATTTAATGCTTTCTATGTTATCTAATGATATAGACCATTCCTCCGCTAAAGAAGACTTATTATAAATATTTTTATTTGTTAGCATAAAGCCATTTTCGGAATTAGACCATATTGAATCATTAAAATAAACAATAACTCGCTCCTTATTTAGATTAGGAAAACCTTTTTTTATTTCCTCTAATTGTTCATTTACATCCTTTATACACAGTATGGATTTCTTTAATTTAGACGAAATATTTTGATTATAAAACTTCCTAATAGTATTAACTATTGGTGTTATCCGTTCTTCTTCTAACATGTATAATTTTTTATCAAGTTTTTTTAAGCCATTTGCTATAGAAATAGAACCAAAAGGTAATGCTAGGATAGTTTTTCTTAAGTTTTCATACTCTAAAACATCGCTGAAGGATTCACATATTTTTTGGATTTCTTTATCTTCTAACCTTAATTTATTTTCATGATTTTGACGTTTATCCTTTATTTGTTGTATATAATCATCGTTTAATATTTGATCTTGCTTATTTTTAGTCTTATCACTGATTACTTTTATATTAGATGATTGCTCCTTGGCCATATTTTTTAATAATGCATCAATTTTATATAAGGATGGACTAGATTTTATTTTAAATCGATCCATATAGCCCACAATATCTGCTTTAATTTCATTGGCCTGCTTCATATTATTTATTGGTTTTAAGAGATATGTTTCCATTTTTTTCTCTAAGCTATCCGTTATATCTACTCCATAATAGTTGGCTATATCAATTATCTCGCCTTTTTTATCAATATCATTATTTATGATATAGTTATAAAGTTCTAAATTAAAAGGATCTAATTGAAATAGAGTATAGATTTTATTCTTTATATCTACATCATTATTTGGTTGACATTTTAAATCTTCAATAAGTAACTCAACAATTTTAGTTTCTTCTACTATTTTGGTATCAAACTGTACGTTTTTTAGTTCAGCCAGTACGTTTATAACGGCCTGAGATAAGTTCTGAATATTTTTACATAATGCCTGTGATACTTCGTAGAATATAATATTGGTTACATCGTTGTTATGCAAATCAACCTTTTTAGATTTGTTCTTTACAAAATATTTTACTTTTATTTTTTCAAAACATTCTGGCCAGTCATAATAGGGATTGAAGTAGTCTTCTACAAAAGTTTCTTTGGATAAATCTTGTACATCTTTTTGAATTAAAAATTCTATACAATCATCCAAAGCGATATTAATAATTCTTTTAGTTTGCCTTTGGATAGATTTAACACCTCCCTGAAAGTTTAAAGTTTTAGTCAGTTTTTTTGCTAAGGAATTAAAGTGTTTACAAATTTCCACATAATTATGTTGTGTTTGAGTAACAACAATAGATTTGCCCAGCAAATTAAATTCATGAATATTCAATATGGATATCTCCTTTTCTAGTATTTAATTTATTATCAAAATATTACAAATTGATTCAACCATATTATTGAAATACTGTCAAGGCAAAGTTGATTTTTTCAAATTTTTACAAAAAAAGGAGCATATAGTTTTTAGGCTATATACTCTAGTTATAATCTAATAAAGTGCAATAAGATTTATTTTTCAAAAAACATATTAATAACTTTGGTAAGTTCTTTCATGGAAGGTTTACTTAACTGAGCATCAGCGCCAATTTCTTTACCTTTATGTTGAAGTTCCTCAGTAATCAAAGAAGAGAAAATAACAACAGGTAGTTCTCTTAATACATGATCCTCTTTTATAGATCTAGTCAAACTATATCCATCTAGGACAGGCATTTCAACATCAGTAATCAACAAGTCGATTTTTTCTTTAAAATTGCTACCAAATTTCTCTTTTAAATCAAATACATAGTCTTTAGCTAATTGGCCATTTTCAAATAATTTAATATTAGTATAGCCGGCTTCTTCTAGGACGCATTTAAGCATTTCACGGATAGCTCTTGAGTCATCAACTAGCATAATTTTTTCTTTTCTCAGTGGAACAGACTCCTCATTACTAGCAACCGGCTCCCACATATTGCCGATTCCTGCTTTTATTGTAATAGTTTCAAAATCCAGAAGTATAATAATAGTTTCGTCAAGCATCAAGCTACCCACACTTAAAGTTTCTGCCTTAATGTTAGTGGTTTGTTTAATATCATTCCACCCAATTCTTCTTATACCATTAACTTGGTCTACTAAAAAAACTACTTTGGTTTCATTAAATTCGCAAAGTAAACCTAAAGCTTTCTTATAATCTGCAGTATGAGATTTATGTAAAACATAGCCTAAATCGATAACAATATCCATTTCACCTCTAACATTAGTTAATCCAGCAACCTCTTCTTTAGTATTTGGAAAAGGGACTACTTCATCAATAGTAACAATACCTTTAATTTTCAAAACATTTATAGCGTAATGTTTTTCTTTAACAATAAATTCAACAACCTCTACTTCGCCGGTTCCGGCATCCAATAAAATATCAGTCATACTTAATATTCCTCCTCTTATAAAATAGTATTTCAATTAATTATATCAAATTCTCAAATTTTTTCAAGTTAATTTATTATAAAAATGGATTATCAAGGCATTTTTTTTTAAAAATTAAAATATATAAATGGATTATGGGCACCAATTGTCAAGTAAGAAACGGAAACCATAAATATCAATATATATACAATAGGGCTGACAAAAAAGATAAAATTTTTTAACCACTCATATTTAGAAAGAATAGTTTTCAATTTTGGAATTATCGGGGTAGCAAAAATAATGCTAAAAAATATAAGCAAATAATAATTGTTTAAATATCTATAAAAATTTAAACTGACCAACTCACCTCTACCCAATAAAGTTAGGATATAATCTATACCATCTGATAAGGAAGTTTCGGCAAAAATCATCATCCCTAAAAATATGAAAAACATGGTATATATTTGGTAAAAGACTGCAAAATACTTATTAGTGAGGTATGGGCGGATTTTTCTTTCTATTAGAAGTAAAATAAAATTCAGCATACCCCATGCAAAAAATTGCCAAGCACCGCCATGCCACAATCCGGTTAAAGACCAAACGACGAACAAATTAAGATATAATCTAGGAGTGGAAACTTTGGATCCACCCATGGGAAAATAGACATAATCTCTAAAGAAGGTTGCTAACGAGATATGCCATCTACGCCAAAATTCGCTTACAGTTTTAGAAATATAGGGATAATTAAAATTCTCTGCAAAAGAAAAACCGAACATTTTACCCAAACCGATTGCCATATCACTATAACCGGAAAAATCATAATAGAGTTGCAAAACATATGCTATCATACCTAACCAGGCCAAACTTACGGATAACTCCTGACTTTGTATAGCAACTTGAGAAATAATGGCTAAATTATTGGCTAAAATAACCTTTTTACCTAAGCCAACAATAAACCTTCTGCATCCATAGTCCAGGCTATCTAAAGTAATTTCTCTATTATCTATTTGCTTTGATATATCGGTATAGCGGACTATCGGCCCCGCTATAAGTTGAGGAAAAAGTGATATGTATAAGCCTAAGTTAATTGGGTTAATCTGAGCTTTAGCTTCTTTTCTATATATATCGACAAGATAGGTTATAGCCTGAAAGGTAAAAAAAGAAATACCTATTGGTAATAGCAAATTTAGACTAGGTAAATTTATATTAAATATTTCATTTATGTTTTCTATTATAAATGACTCATACTTAAATATAAACAATATCCATAAATTTATAAATACACCAAAAAATAAAATATCTTTTCTATTTTCTACACATAAACCTATAATATAATTAAAGCATATACTAAAAATCATCAGATATATGTATGTCGGCTCTCCCCATGCGTAAAAATATAAACTTGCTATAAACAAAAAAACATTTTTTAGCTTAGTTGGTAAAATAAAGTAGCCTATTAATACTATAGGAAAAAATACAAATAAAAACGTCATACTAGCAAATATCATTTCATCACCACACAGTTTTAAGCTTTTAAATTTCTATAATTTACAATTTTACCCTAAATTTGGATAATAAACAAGCATTTTCTTAAAATTAATACTTTTATCGCAAACAAAGTTTTAAATGACCGAGTACATAAGTATTGACTATTCAATAAATTCAATATAACATTGACTAATCAAAGGAGGCTTAGTCATGCATAAACTTTTTTTAGTAATTGTATTTGCATTTATTATTAGCGTTAATATTTCAGCAAAAGAGGAAAAATTTTTTGATGTAATCGTCATAGGTACGGATCCGGAAGGTATTTCAGCAGCTATAAGCAGTGCAAGGAATGGAATGAAAACGTTGCTAATAGACAAACGAGATCGAGTTGGTGGGTTATACACATTAGGTGGCCTAAACTCGCTGGATATGAACTGTACATCGGACGGGATATTGTTAACGCAAGGTATTTTTCGAGAATTTTTTTTCGCGATTGATCCGGTGAATGAATTTGCAGATTTTTGGCATAGACGGGATTCTTTTAGCACAAGCCAGGCGGAAGAAATATTTAATAAAATGATAGCAAGAGAACCGAACCTCACCTTACAGATGGGCGCTGATAAAATTTCACCGGTTGTAAAAAACGATATAATTTCTTCTATAAAGGTTAACCAAGATGGAAGAGAGAATATATTTTACGGAAAGATATTTATAGATTCAACGCAAAATGCGGATATATGTTTACTTTCGGGGGTACCGTACAAGTTAGGTGGCAGTGACATAAATGATCCGTCACGTAAACAAGCGATCACACAAATATTTAGGATGAAAGGAGTAAAGATAGAAGAGTTAAAACAAGCAGTAGACAGTGAACCGGCATATCAGGCCAAAATGAATACTTATTCTACGTGGGGATTTTTGGATATAATGAGAAGATATCAACCAATATACGATAAAAACATAAAAGTTAGAGGCTTAAATATCGGATTTGAAAATGAAGATACGGTATTAATAAATGCTATGCAAATGATAGGGTTTAACAGTTTAAGTGACTTAGAGTTAGATATAGCACGTGAGCTAGCAAAAGTAGAATGTAAAAATATAGCATCTTATATAATAGAAGAGATACCTGGATTTGAAGGAGCAAGTTATGCTGGAGAAATGGAAGAACTATATATAAGAGAATCCAGACATATAGTTGGAGAATATCAGTTAAAGGCTAGCGACATGATGAGTCACAAAGATTTTTATGATAAGATCGCTTGGGGTGGATATCCGATAGATATACAAACAACAAATATAAACAATTTTGGATATATAGTCGGAGATCCAGAGGCTTATAGTGTACCGTTAAGAAGTATTGTGCCGAAGAAAATCAATAATTTATTAGTAGCCAGTAAAAATGCTAGCTATCACAGTATCGGATTTGGAAGCGTTAGGGTTGTGCCTATAGGGATGGCCGTAGGTCAAGGAGCTGGAGTGGTGGCGGCCTATGCGAATAATCATAATATAACATTAAGAGAAATAGCATACGACAAAAATATTATGAAGCAGATACAACAGGCCTTAATTAAGCAAGGTGCTTTTCTTGAAGACATGGATTTAGCTTATAATTATAAAGGGCATGAATTTGAAGAGGGTATAGCATATGCTTATGACACTGGAATTTTGTTAGGTAGCTATGAAAACAAAATTAAGTTAGAAGAGCCAGTCTTATCTTCAAAGATAATAGAAGCCATAAATAAATTTCAAGCGGTAGAAGGAATAATGAATAAATTAGATTTAATTGACTTAAAAGATGAGTATGCGAGTGGAGAACAATTGGCCAATATAATATATACGTTATTAAAAATAGAAGAGACAAATTTGGATAAGCGAATTAATTTATATGAATGTGGAGTTATTTCCGAAAAACTATTTCAGCGATTAAACAGCAATGCTACTATTAGCAATTCGGGTTTATATCAAATGCTATATGAATCCAGCCGGTATTTATCAGCTCAAAGCTTTTCATTATAATGAAGCTATTCGATATTTATCAGCTCCAAGTATGTATTCTTAATTTATATTAAATGTTATATGAAGCCAGTCGGTATTTATCATTTTAATGTTTCGTGTTATTTCTGAAAAATTATTTAGATGATTAAACAGCAATGCTATTATTAGCAATTCAGATTTATATCAAATGTTGTATGAAGCCAGTCGGTATTTATCATTTTAATGTTTCGTGTTATTTCTGAAAAATTATTTAGGTGATTAAACAACAATGCTACTATTAGCAATTCGGATTTATATCAAATGCTATATGAATCCAGTCGGTATTTATCAGCTCAAAGCTTTGCATTATAATGAAGCTATTCGATATTTATCGACTCCAAGTATGTATTCTTAATTTATATTAAATGTTATATGAAGCCAGTCGGTATTTATCATTTTAAAGTTTCGTGTTATTTCTGAAAAATTATTTAGGTGATTAAACAGCAATGCTATTATTAGCAATTCGGATTTATATCAAATGTTATATGAAACCAGCCGGTATTTATCAGCCCAAAGCTTTGCAATATATAATGAAGCTATTCGATATTTATCGGCCCCAAGCTTTGTATTATAATGAAGTGATTCGATATTTATCGATTCCAAGTACATATTCTTAGATTATAGCATATTGACATTAAAAATCTTCTAAAATACTAAATTTTAAGAATAAAGAAAGAGGCCTGAAATATTTCTGCCGAAGCGGAGCTTATTTTTAAAGAGAAGAGGAAAATAAACATTTATTGTTTATGACAGTTTAGTCACTTTCTTGCTAAATATTTATCGGTTGCCTATTGACTTCTTTTCCAAATAATAATATACTACCTTAATAGTGCAATATACCACTGAACAACCATGCTATTATTAGCAATTCGAATTTATGTCAAATGTTATATGAATCAATCCGATATTTATCAGTCCAAAGTTTTGTCTTATCTTATAATGAAGCTATTCGATATTTATCGATTCCAAGTACATATTCTTAGATTATAGCATATTGACATTAAAAATCTTCTAAAATACTAAATTTTAAGAATAAAGAAAGGGGCCTGAAATATTTCTATAGAAGCGGAGCCTATTTTTAAAGAGAATCTAATTTTGAATTTAAATCTTTCAAGTAGCTAACAACGTCAAAACCATAGGTAGTTTTTAAATGTTCTGTTCTTATATCTTCGGTTCGGCCATCAAAATGGACTATACCATCGTGCAAAAGTAAGGTTCTATCAAAAAATTTTAAACCTTGCATAACATCATGTAATACAGCAATGACGGAATGATTTTTATCATGAGTCCATTCAGTTAAGAAAGTAAATAATTCCATTTGGCTTTTAAGATCTAAATGGTTGGAGGGTTCATCTAGCAAAATTATTTTTGGTTCTTGAGCCAAAGCACGGGCCATCATAACTTTTTGTAGCTGACCACCAGATAATTGATTTATCCTTCTTTCTCGTAGGTCGTAGGCACCGACTACTTTTAAGCAATAATCTACATATTCATAATGAATTTGAGCGGGTCTTTCGAACACATTTTTGGATAATTTATTATAGCGTCCGAGCATGACCGTGTCGTAGACTGTATGTGGAAAATAGACATTTGTTGTTTGCGAAAGTCTAGCCACTTTTTTGCTAATATCTATCGATTTTTGTCTATTGACTTCTTTTCCAAATAGTGATATAGTACCTTCGTACTTTAATATGCCACTCATAGCCTT
Source organism: Candidatus Epulonipiscioides saccharophilum (assembly GCA_002007295.1). GTDB lineage: Bacteria > Bacillota > Clostridia > Lachnospirales > Cellulosilyticaceae > Epulonipiscioides > Epulonipiscioides saccharophilum. The sequence continues at coordinate 19,005 of LNZM01000020.1, forward strand.
TAATAATGTCGTTTTTCCGGATCCATTTGAGCCGAGTATACATAAATTTTCACCAATTGATAAATCCAGATTTATACCTTTTAAAACTAGGTGATTATCATATCCTGTTTTTAAATTTTTTATTTTTAACATTTTATTCTGCTCTCCTATCTTTTTTAAAGAATATATATAAAAAGAATGGAGCGCCTATCAATGCGGTCACAGCACCGATTGGTAATTCTATCGGATTCGTTAATATTCTTGAACATATATCGCATCCTACCATAAAAAGTCCTCCTAATATAGCAGACATAGGTATTAGTATATTATGACCTACACCAAATATTTTTCTTGTCACATGAGGTGCAATTAAATCTATAAATCCAATTATACCTACGAAGGATATGGCCACACCGGTCAGCGAAGCAGCAATCATTAATATAATCCATTTAGATTTTTTTACATCTACACCTATAGAAAAGGCCTGTTCTTCTCCAAAGCTAAGAATATCCATTTCTCTAGACTTTACACACAGACAAAAAATTCCTATCAAGGATAATACAGTAACAATAACAAGTTCTATCGGCTGATTACCGGCGAAGCTACCCATTTGCCAGAGAACAATCCTTTGAATTTTATCTTTGAATAAAGCACTTAATACGGACATAATGGCATTCAGAAATAGCGACATAACCATCCCGACCAAAACAATTGTGATATTACTTATATGTTGATCTAAAGTAGTTGACACGGCCACAACTAAAAATACTGTAATGATACCGCAAAGCATTCCTAAAATAGGCAAAGTCAAAATACCAAAGAACGAAAATCCGCCTATTATACATATACTCGCAGCGACACTTGCGCCGGACGAAACACCTAAAGTGTAAGAAGAAGCTAATGGATTTTGTAATACTGATTGCATCGCTGATCCAGACGCTGATAAAGCCGCACCGACTATAAAGGCCATCAAGGTTCTTACTGTTCTTATATTCCATACTATGCTAATTTCGGGTACGCTGACTGTTGATGATAATTTGGTATCGAAAAGTTTATGGCTTATTATTGATATTACATCGCCAGGTGGTATAAATACAGAACCGATACCTATCCCTAAAATAATAAGAAGTACTACTAAAATTAGCGTTATTATAATTTTAATTTTTAGTTTCACTTACAAATCTCCTTTGACAATATTCTTTCTGAGTTATTCATCCAAATTCTCATCTTAATCTTAATCTTATTCTCTATTTTATTCTTATATTCATTAATTTATAAAAAAAAGACTATTGGTAGAGATACACAATAGCCTATGCTAATAATTTTTTTAAGTTATTTAAATAAATCTGGATACATATCTTTAGCCATCTCTTGAATACCTTTTAAAATATTAGTTGTTGGCAAGGATGTTGGATTGTTTTCTACTTGGAAAACTGCATTATTTTTTACAGCATTAATTTCGGCCCAACCATTTCTATCCTTAATTTCTTGGATAGGATTATCAACATAATTAACATTAGTAATAATGATATCCGGATTAGCTGAAATAACCATTTCATCAGTAACGCTCATCCATCCATCAGCATTCATAAAGATATTGTTTCCACCAGCAATAGATATCATTTCATTTAAATAAGTTCCACCACCTGTGCTGTACATATAAGGTGCGGGCGATATCTCGAAGTATACAGTTTTTCTATTTTCTATTCCATCTGTAATTGCTGAAATATTAGCTATTTGGGACTTGGTATCCGTTACTATTTGCTTAGCTTTTTCTGGTACGCCTAACAGTTCGCCCAAAAATTCTAAATCTAAATAAATTTCGTCTATTGAATTAGGTGTTGGAAAATTTACTACTGTTATACCCATATTTCGAAGCTCATCCATAGGATCGGTGCCACCTTGTGCTGTTAACTCACTTGTTAATATTAAATCCGGATTTAACGCTATTATTGCTTCTAGATCTGGGTTAGTCATGTCAAAAACAAGCGGCTCACCAACTACTCCATTACCAGAATCATAAGTTGTTATAGCTACTATTTTATCGCCATAGCCTAAGTCTACTAAGCTCTCTGTTATGGCCGGTGCATACGAAACGATTCTATCGTAATCTTCTATTACATTTACGGTTGCTCCATGTCTGTCTTGTAATACACGTGCTGCTACCTCTTGCTTCACATCTTCATCCACTTCCCAAAACCACCATATTCCTAATATAACCATAGCACACAATATTATTATAGCCATTAACTTTTTCATATAGTTGCTGTCTCCCTTTTTTATATTTTAAGCATTAATATACATCAAAACATGGCTACTGTACATAAACAATAGCCTTTTTATATAGGTTTATTTTTATACTAACTACTTATATATCATACTACTTCCCATCTTACTTGCTGGTATAATAACTTCCGGCTCCTGAGTAGATGCAAACCACCACCAACATAAAACAATTATTATTATAGCTATTACAGATGCGGATATAAATCCGGTTTTTCTATTATTATCCTCTTTTTCTTTTATCTCATCATATAGCTCATCTTCTACTATTTCATATTCTTCTATTCCTTGCTCGTCGTCTGAATCTACTATTTCATATTCTTCAATTTCTTTATAGTGCTCATTTTCATCATCTGGAATTTCTTCAATTTTTTCAATTTCTTCAATTTCTTCAAATTGCTCGTTTTCATCATCTGGATTATATTGGTCTTTTCTCATAGTTGTCTCCAATTGTAATTGTATAACTTGGATTTATAACAATATCCGTTTTTTCTCCTGCTGCACCAAACCATAGCCAACATCCACCTACTATTAATATTACTATCATAATAATAGCTACAATTCTTTTGGTACTATTTTTCATAGATTTCTCCTAATTATTAACTTCACTTGAGTTATCACTATTATTCGCAGGGCTATTATTTTCTGTTTCGTTCATATTACTTGTGTTATTATTTGTTGATTGAGTCGTATCCGTTACGATCCCTATTTCTGTTTCATTCGTTGTGGATAACCACCACCAACAGGTCATTAATATACTTGCAAAAATTATTATAAGTATAATAATCCCTACATTACCATCTTTCATGACTTTCTCCCGTTTTGCCCTATTCCATCTTTTGATATTACTTTCATGGAATAGGGAATTATTTTTATATCCTTAATTCTTACATTTCAGCAATGGTAACATAATTTGGTGCAGTTTGAGATGATTGGGCCACTGGAATAATTACGTCAGTTTCTTCGGCTCTATTGCCCCACCACCACCAGCATAAAAGCAAAATAATGATTATAATTATTACAGCAACCGTGATTCCTACTTTACTATCTTTACCATTTTTCATGTTCGGTCTCCTTTATATGCTATCCTAATCACATTTTGTACACTTGCTATCGTCTCTTCTTCTAAATGTGGATGTCCACCTAACCAGGACCAACAAGCTATAATAAAAACTACAACGATTATGATAGCTAAGATCATAGCGACTTTGTCGTTTTCCATAGCATTCATTCCTTCTATATACTTAGTACTTCTGTACTTGTCTATATAAGATATAATTATTTTATAAATCCATCATTAAGTCCATCATCGTATAATGTTTCTGAAAGAGTAACTACAACTTCTGGTTCAGATTCAGCAGCAGCAAACCACCACCAGCAACCGATTAATACGATAATAATGATAACAATAATTGCTACGATACCTGTTTTATCTTTCATAAGTTAGTCCTCCTCAAATAATTAATCTACTAAATTAGTTTGAACAATAGGAACTTGTTCCAAGTCTGGCTCATCTTCGTCGGTAAGCCACCAACAACCTAAGATGGCTATCGCTACAATTAATATAACAATTATAATGCCTGTTATATTATCTTTCTTATCCTTCTCCTTTTCATCTTTCATTGGCCCCTCCTAACTATGACTCTTGTGCTATCACTACATATCCTGGATCAGTCGAATTCGCAACCGTAACAACTTCTGTTTCTGACGAAGCGGCTACAAACCACCACCAGCAACCGATAATAATAATTACAATAATTATGACAGTAGCTATAATACCTGTTTTATTATCTTTCATAATTACCTCCATTTTTACAGATAAACTATTAAAGGATGTTTTGGCAAATTATCAATTATCCATTCAGGACATTTTTTAACAGCTCATTATCAATTATCCATTCAGGTCATTTTTTAGTAGCTTATTATCAATTGTCCATTCGGAACATTTTCTAACAGCTTATTATCAATTATTCATTTAGGGCATTTTCTAATCGCTCATTATCAATTATCCATTCAGGGCATTTTTTAGCAACTTATTATCAATTGTCCATTCAGGGCATTTTTTAGTATCTTATTATTAATTGTCCATTCGGGGCATTTTCGAATAGCTCATTATCAATTATCCATTCGGGACATTTTCTAACAGCTTATTATCAATTATCCATTCAGGTCATTTTCGAATAGCTCATTATCAATTATCCATTCGGGACATTTTCTAACAGCTTATTATCAATTATCCATTCAGGTCATTTTTTAACGGCTTATTATCAATTATCCATTCAGGTCATTTTCTAATAGCTTATTATCAATTATCCATTCAGGT
>LNZM01000021.1 GCA_002007295.1 Candidatus Epulonipiscioides saccharophilum
GTGTTCGCAGCTACAACTTCTGTCCCCATCCTCCCAATTATTATAAAGGTCATCGATGATCCAATCGACCATATAATTTCATTTATAACTATCGGTGTCGCTATTTTTCCAAAATCTTTCCTTAAATTTTTATCCCTTCTCTTAAATATATGTAATCCTATTCTCATCTTCTTATCAAAAAATCTTAAGTATATTACTACTATTCCACTCTCTATCATCCTCGTTATAAGCGTAGCCATAGCTGCTCCACTAGCTCCTAAAGGTTGTACGCCAAAATTTCCAAATATAAAAATCCAGTTCAAAAATATATTCAGGATTAAACTGATTGTATATATTATTACCGGTACTTTTACCGTTTTTATCGCCCTTAATCCCGCCATGCTACACTTAGAAAATGACGAAAATACACAACTTACCGAAAGTATTCTTAAATACTCTCCTCCAATCTCTATAACTCTTGCATCAGTTGTAAAAATCGAAAGAATCTGTTCCGATATCCCAAATGATACTATCATAAACATAATCGCTAAACTTATGCTTACTTTATACATTATTCCCATTATCACTCTAATTCTCTCTACATCCTGCTTCCCCCAATACTGACTTATTAATACCGCTCCCCCACTCCCTATCCCAAAATTCATCACCCAGAATATAAAAAAATATTCTTGGCTTAATGCTACGGACGTTAACTCCACTTCTCCCAGTCGCCCCAACATTAATGTATCCACCAACTCCACCGCCACAGCAATTAAATCTTGCAACATAATCGGTATTGCTATACTTAGGACTGTCTTGTAAAATTGTTTCTCTTTTATTAGCATAATATTTCTCCTGTTCGATCTCTTAAGCATATTTTTAATATATTATACTCATAAATTTATTATACCAATTTTGGATTATATTTTTTCTTCAACTAAAATTACAATTATATTTCATTTCTTTAACTTTTTAATTAAAAAGCTTGGTTTTTTGCATTAAATGTTATATAATTTTAAAATAACAAATATAAAATAACAAAAAAAAAGTAAGTATCGAGTATTTATTTTATTTTGCAATCACTAAAAAAATATTATATAATATAATAGTAATGATTATTATAATTTTTAATTGAAATGGGGGATGATTTATTATGGAAGCACAAGCAGTGCGCAGTGTTTTAACAAATATTCAAGAAGAGTTCGGTTTAGCGATAAAAGATATAGATATGAGTTTTAAAAAGAAAAAACAAGCAGATGATATTTATTTGGATTACTTAAAGAAAATAGAACAAGCTACGCAAAACATAAGTAGCGATATAACAGAAGAATTATCTGAAATTACCCAAGAAAATCAAACTAAATTAGCTACATCTATCGAGAACGATGAAATAATTATTGACCTTTTACAATCTATCTCATCTAGTTATAGTGAGTTAATTTCAGATTTAGAAGGAAAAGTTAAAGATAATATTAAACATGAACTTGATACATTAACAAATCTACAAAATGAGGTAAAAGAAGGATTAGCGTTCAAAACAGAAGCATTAAACAAAAATTTATCCGAACAATTTTCAGCCATAACATTAAACCAAATGGGAATGGAAGAAAGTTTATTAGAAGTAGTTAATAGCCAGACAAACATGGAAAGTAATATATTAGAGCAAGTGGCCAATCTAGTATTAAACCAAATGGAAATGGAAGAAAATTTAGCCGAAAAAGTAAATCACGTCGAATCTAATCAAACTGCTATGGAAGAAAAGTTATTGCAAAAAGTAGACGATATTTGTGTAGCGCAAATTAAAATGGATCAAAATATCACAGATAAAGTAAATAATTTAAGTGACGCACAAAATTCCATGAAAGCACAGTTGGCCAAGCAAGTTACATCTCTATCAGATCAATTTAATTCGATAATCAACCTCAAAAATGATCTTTCATCCGAATCGGCTAAAGTAATAGAAATGGAAGAACGATTAAGTTCCCAAGTTGCCTCCGTCGCTGCAGCACAAACTTCTATGGAAAATATGCTAACCGAAAAAGTAGCTGACTTAAGTGAGGCTCAGCTTACTATGGAAGATACTTTATCCTCCGAAGTAACTATAGCTACAGCTAATCAAATGGATTTAGTAAATGCTTGCGTATTCGAGTTGGCCGAAACCCAAAGATTAGAAATGCAAAAATTAGAAAAGAAAACTTCTAGATGGATGCTATACATCTCTATCATTTGTGCCGTATCTATTCTTATAGATTTAATCTAATGACAAAATCTTAGGAGATTCTTAATTTTGCAAAAAAATAGACTCCCTTAGACATTGCTCCAACTTATTATTTATTTAATCTAATAACAAAATCAATCTTGGGAGATTCTTCATTGTGCAAAAAAGAGTCTCCCTTAGACATTGCTCCAACTTATTATTTATTTAATCTAATAACAAAATCAATCTTGGGAGATTCTTAATTGTGCAAAAAAGAGTCTCCCTTAGACATTGCTCCAACTTATTATTTATTTAATCTAATAACAAAATCTTAGGAGGTTCCTAAATTTGCAAAAAATAGACTTCCATAGACATTGCTCCAACTTATTACTTGCCTGCTTTAGCAGAATCTAATAACAAATTAGAAATCGAAAAAATATTATTATTCGGTCATAACGACATCGGCAAACCTGGCTTTGACGAAATAACTTGGGACTGGTATTTAAAAGAAAAAGATATAATAATCCCCCTAGCATGCGATTTTAATTTCACCAAGCCAGATATAACTTATGCAGAACAATGTTTAAATCGTGGCTTTTACAGCTTCGGCGAAATATTATTAGATCACCTAGGTGCCTTAAACAAAAGACTACACGGCCTAAAATACAATGATCCCATACCTCTTGAAATATTTAATCTTGTCGGCCAAAATAACGCTTTCGTCCTAGCACACGCCAATCCTATATTTGCCGAAGACTTTTTGTCTGCTATAAAGCAATGCACGAATACTACCTTTATTTTGGCACACATAGCATACGACTTTGGCCAAAAAATTTTGCCCAGCATATCTCAAATAGAAAAATTACTACTAGAAAACCCAAATCTATATTTTGATATCTCCTTTTGGATCACTGATGCTTTATGTATGATCGATCATCTCGAATTACTCGAAAAATACAACTCTCGTTTTATATTCGGTATGGACTTAACAAAAAATTATGAATCAATGCAAAATATATATTACCCTAGTTATAACAAAGTATTATCTCAACTAACATTAGACTCTCAACGCAATATATATTATAACAATATTAATACCTTATTATCCAAACGAGAGAAAAAAATATTGGGATTGTCGCACTAATAATCCCAAAAATCAGAAAACGAGCGCCCAAAAAAGGTTAGCTCGTTTTTTTTAATAATCTAAAGCAAAGGTCAAGTGCGTTGCTTCGCTCTTTTTTTATTATAATTCTTTATTCTTCTATATTAAACGAAACATTTTGTTCATTAGTTACATTTAACTCTATTCCTAAATCTGTCTTAGATATTGTAGCACCCATAAGGTTTGAAATATTATTAACATTGCGTAAAATTATTTTTAAATTCTTAGCCTGTCCTTCAAACAACATCGTCACTTTGCCTTCTTTATTTATCGCTGTAGCCGTAAATACACATTCCGCCTTTGTATCATATACCGTCACCGATGCCTCGTCTACTAACTCAAATACATGCAATGTTAATCCTTCTGCATAATTATAATCTGGCTCCTGATCATTGTTTCCTATCGCTATTATAGAATTTTCTTTAGCCAATAATGGTAAAGACATATAATCATGATTTTCATATTGCCAACTTCCATCTGACTCTATCACTTTATTACTTAATATATGTGTCCATCTTCCTTTCGGTAAATAATAATTCACATCTCCACTCTCTTTAAATACCGGCGCTACCAAAATGCTTTTTCCCAACATATACTGTCTATCCAAATGTGTGCAGTTTAGATCTTTTTCAAATTCTAGGACCATTGCCCTCATTACCGGTATACCTATATCATGCGCATACACCGAAGCATCAAATATATATGGCATCAATTTACATTTTAAATTTGTAAAAAATCTTAATACATCCACTGCTTCTTCGCCAAATAACCATGGCACCCTATACGAATTTGCCCCATGCAATCTAGAATGTGTCGACAATAACCCAAACGCTACCCATCTCTTATATACTTCCGCCGGAGCCGTCCCTTCAAAGCCCGATATATCATGACTCCAAAATCCAAATCCGCTCATACATAACGACAATCCACCCCGTATCGATTCACTCATTGATATAAACGATGATGAACAATCTCCTCCCCAATGTACCGGAAACTTCTGTCCTCCCGCCGTCGCACTCCTAGCAAATAAACAAGCTTCATTTTTTCCTCGAACTTCTTCTAACAATTCATATACACACTTATTATATAAATACGTATAATAATTATGCATCTTCTCTGCATTGTTTCCATTATAATATACTACTTCTGTCGGTATTCTCTCTCCAAAATCTGTCTTGAATGTATCTACACCTTGTTTTAATAATTCCCTCAATTTATCTTGATACCACTTGTATGCTCCCGGATTTGTAAAATCTACTATTCCCATCCCAGCTTGCCATCTATCTGTTTGCCAAACATCTCCATTAGGTTTTAATAATAGATATCCTAAATCTTTCGCTTCCTTAAATAATGGCGACTTCTGTGCTATATAGGAATTTATCCATACGCAAATCTTAAGCTTATATTCCTCTTTTAGTAGCTTTAAGAAGTTATCTATATCTCCAAATGTGTCCGGATTCCATTCAAAGCTACACCATTCATTTTCTTTCATCCAATAACAATCAAAATGAAATACATGCAATGGTATCTTTCTCTCTCTCATCCCTTCTACAAAACTTAGTACTGTCTTCTCATCGTAGGATGTTGTAAATGACGATGTTAACCATAATCCAAAACTCCATGCAGGTGGTAATCCTGGCTTTCCAGTCAAGTTTGTATAATTTTCTAGTACTCCTTTCATATCCGGTGCACCTATGATCATAAAATCCAACTTTTCCCCAGGTACAGAGAACTGAACCTTGGTTACCGCTTCTGAACAAACTTCGTACGATACTTTATCAGTCGAATTTACAAAGACTCCATATCCCTTATTGGTTATATAAAATGGTATATTTTTATAACATATCTCAGATGCTGTCCCTCCATCTTCATTCCATATATCTATCACTTGCCCATTTCTTATAAATGGTACAAATCTTTCTCCCATCCCATAAACATATTCATCTAAATCTACGTCCAACTGTCCTCTCATATAATTGCCATGTTCTGTCCTTACACAGCCTAATATCGATTTGCCGAAGCTACTTCCAACTCTAGTTAAATATCTATCCTTATAGTAATATTCCATCTTTACAGGATTTTTCACCACTACTAGCTTAGTATCTCCGGATATAATAGTGAAACCTTTATCTTCTTCTATTACTTCTAATTCATACTTTTCGTCTGCTATTTCAAACTTCGGCTCTTTTTCGTTACTGCCCATAAAGTGATACACTTCTGTTCTTATTATATTCTGCAACGGTGACGTTATAAATATTTCTAACACTGGTCCATCCATGCATCTCTGATTAGCTCCATAATTTACTACGTATAATCTTACACAGGTTTTTGAAATCCTTACTTCCCTTATTTGAACAGCGTTGTTTATTAACATTCCTGGTTTGATATTCCAATATCCATCCGTAAATTTCATAACAGTAGATCTCCTTTGGCAATACTTATATTTTTTATAAAGCATATAGATTTTTAATATATTTGACAAGGCATATTTCAAACTTTTTTCGATATTTTTTTATATTATATTTTTGTCGGTTTTTTATGATACACTTGCAATTTTGTTAATTCGTTCTTTTAATATTTATTAAATATATTTTTAAAATTATACAGTTTATCACAAAAATATTTTTCTAACTTTTTTTCAACTTTCCATGTTTTGCAAGTTACATTTTTATTACAATCATTTTATGTTTTTTTGCATAAGAAAAAAACTATGTATTTTTTATGTGACTTATCATTATATCTTAATTAATACTTACAACATGTTTCAAAAAAATATAATATATGCTAGCTTTTTATTACAAAGAAAATCATTTTAAACTATATATAAATGGTTAATACTCAGATTTTTTTATTAATGAATACAATATATTGTTTTTTTTATTTTTTTAGTATATAATATATATTAAATGTTACGAAAGGAGTTAAATTATGAAAAAAGTTTGGATTATAGGTTCTACAAGTAAAGTGGGGCAAGAGTTATTAAAACTACTCAATGTAAGAGAGATCGAAGTACTTGATACAGATGTAGATGAGGTGGACATAACCGACTTAGCAGATGTATATAAATACGTTAGATTAAATAGGCCCGAGACAATAATAAACTGCTCAAATGCGAAAGAGACGTTTGATCCGGATCAAATATTCAAGGTCAACGCCGTAGCAGCTAGAAACATCAGTTTAGCTGCACATGACATAGATGCGAAATTGATTCATTTATCAACTTGCGAAGTATTCGGCAATCATGAACACAAAAACACACCGTATACCGAATTTGACTTACCAACTCCTAACACTATATACGGCCTTTCTAAGACAGCTGGAGAAAGATATGTTCGAGATTTTAAATCTAAATATATTATAATCAGAAGAGGCCTTACTTATGGTAGTTTCATTCAGGAAACTATTGAAGCTTGCAAAGCTAATAACCCTATAAAAGCAGCCAACAATGAATTTATTCAACCTACTAGCCCGAAAGAATTAGCTAAATTTATAGTGGATGTAATAAATTCCAAAGATTATGGTATATATCATGTTGTTAACACTGGTGCACCAAGTAAATATGATATAGCTGTAGAAATTGCAAAAATTCTTAAATCTAAAAGTAAAATAACGGCCGTTACTTCCGAAACAGGTAGTTATAAGATACTCGAAAATTTTATGCTAGAAAAAGTTAAAGGGTATCATATCCCAACTTGGCAAGACAGCTTAAGAGAATATTTAAAGAAAAAATAATTATTTTTGAGGGGGGATTTATTTATGAAAAAAATAGCTTCAAAAATGACTTTATCAACACAAATCTTTATAAGTCTTATAGGCGGTATGCTACTTGGTGTTATCTTTTTTTACTTTGTACCATCCGGATTTATTAAAGACGATCTTTTAGTAAACGGAGCATTTTATCTATTTGGAACCGGATTTATAAGAGCTATGCAAATGTTAGTCGTTCCGCTGGTATTTTGTTCTCTTATTTGCGGGACAATGTCAATCGGCGACACAAATACACTCGGCAAAGTTGGAATTAAAACAATTGGTTTTTATCTCATTACCACGGCTATTGCTATCAGTATAGCATTGTCTATTGGAGAGCTTATAAATCCTGGATTTGGTCTAGACATGGAATCCATAAAAATGTCCACTGCAACCGCTGCTCAGTCTACTAGCGTGGTGGATACATTCTTAAATATAGTTCCAAAAAATCCGATTGGTTCTTTAGCCGAAGGGAATATGTTACAGATTATATTCTTTGCTATTTTAATCGGAATTATTTTAGCCAAGTTAGGTGATTCTGTACGAAACGTTGCTAACGGATTTAATCAATGGAATCAAATTATGATGTCCATGACTCTTATGGTTATGAAATTTGCGCCTATCGGTGTTTTTTGTTTAGTAGCTAAAACTTTTAGTGAAATTGGCTTTGATGGCTTTTTACCTATGATCAAATACATGCTAGGTGTTCTATTCGCCCTTGCTGTTCAATGCTTCATTGTTTATATGATAATGCTAAAAATATTTGCAAAGAAAAGTCCTATAAAGTTTTTGAAAAAGTTTTTCCCTGTCATGGGCTTCGCTTTTTCAACCGCTACCTCAAACGCTACAATCCCATTATCCATTGAGACCTTAAGTAAAAAAATGGGCGTTTCTAAAAAAATCTCTTCTTTCACTATACCTCTCGGTGCTACAATCAACATGGATGGTACCGCCATTATGCAAGGTGTCGCTGTCGTTTTCGCAGCCCAAGCTTTCGGTATAGATTTATCCGCTATGGACTACATTACCGTAATTTTTACCGCTACAATGGCTTCCATCGGTACCGCCGGCGTTCCTGGTGTCGGCTTAATTACTCTTTCCATGGTCTTCGCTTCCGTCGGCTTGCCTGTAGAAGCTATCGGTATAATCATGGGTATTGATAGAATCCTCGATATGACTAGAACCGCCGTAAATATTACAGGTGACGCTGTTTGTACTATTATCGTCGCTGAACAAAATGGTAATCTTAAATCTGATGTTTATAACGACATGACCTTAATCGATCAATCAGCAGCCTAAATTTATATCTAATCTTTATATCAATTTAGCCTCGCTAGATTAATCAGCAACCTAAATTTAAATCTAATCTTTAATAACAATGTGGCCTTGCTAGATCAATCAACAACCTAAATTTAAATCTAATCTTTATAAGAATATAGCCTTGCTAGATTAATCAGTAACCTAAATTTAAATCTAATCTTTATAATAATATGACCTTGCTAGATCAATCAGCAACCTAAATTTAAATCTAATCTTTATAACAATTTAGCCTTGCTAAATTAATCAGCAACCTAAATTTAAATCTAATCCTTATAACAATATGGCTTTGCTAGATTAATCAGCAACCTAAAATTATATTTTAGACTTATTCCTATCCTGGAATAGGTCTTTTTTTATATTTAATATTTTGGATATATTTACTATTAACTATATCATTGCTCTATTTTCTTAAACATGTTAACCTTATATATTCTATTTTTAATTTCTAAGGAGGACTTTACTTATGATTGGTTCTATCATGTTTCACTATTTCCATGATAATAAAAAATATCTTAAATCCCAAGGTAGTTTATCTGCTCAAGACCTCGAAAATATTATAAACCATTCTTCTTATAAAATAATATCAATCGATGAGTGGATAGAAAAATATGAATCTAATTCGCTCTCGAAGGACGAAGTCTTTCTTTCCTTTGATGATGCTCTAAAAGAACAACTGGATATAGCCTGTCCTATTTTAGACCGCTATAATTTAAAAGCTTTATTCGCCATTAATACAAAAGCTATTTTAAGCAACATGGATAAATTAGAACTTTATCGTCATTTTAGAAATAATTATTTCACAGATATTGATGACTTTTATAATTGTTTTTTTAACATTTTAGCCTCATCTCCATGGGCTGAAATATATAAGAAAAGTTGTCAAAAAATAAATTTTAATCAATATTTAAGCAAATATGACTTTTATTCTTATAACGATAGAAAGTTTAGATATCTTCGTGATAAACTTTTAAAAGATGAATACGACACAGTTATGGATTTATTAATCCTTAATTCTAATTTAGATCCAGAAAAACTACATTTGTGGTTTACTCTAGATGATATTAGATATTTAACTAAAAACGAGCATTGCTTATCTTTACACACTCATACTCATCCTTATAACTTGGATACGCTTACTTTTGATAATCAATATCAAGAATTGAATATTAATAAAACTATTTTACAAGATATAACAAATCAATCAATTTATATTATCAGTTATCCGTGCGGGCGATATAACAATGATACTATAAATGTCTTAAAAGATCTTAATATACTTTACGGTTTTATTTCTTCCCCTTCTACAAACACTTCTCAATACTCTATCGGTAGAATTGATTGTGCTATTGTTTTACAAGCTTTAAAATAAAAAATATATTGCAAGTAGCAGTTCATCGTAAGGCAGATGTTTCTACGATGGCTTGCATCCTCTGCTGCTTGCACTCATTTTTTGTTATGTTAAAATTTATTTTTCTTTACTATTATAACTTTTTCACCACCTTTTAATTTAGTATCTTTTTCAAATTCATTTATTTCTGCTATATCCTCTACAGTTGTATTAAATCGCTTTGCTATTTCCCACATATTTTCGCCGGGCTTTATAGTGTAGACAATTATACTAGGATACTCCGATAAATCATCTTTACTCATGTCTTCGAATGATATATCATCGATAATCTTTATGTTTCTAGTCTCATGTATTTCGACTTCAAATTCTAATATATAATCTAACGTAATATTATCCTTTCCATAGTTAACTACATTAACATTTGTAGCTTTTACATTGACATTTATATCGTAAGATCCGCCTCTTTCTTGTCCTTGTCCTAAAGTTATCGGGGTTGCTATTTCAAACGGTACCGCATCTTCTAACCTACCTACCTTTTCCTCTCCATTCATTGTAATATAAGTAATTATAATCTCAGTAAATCCCTCTACATTTAACATTTCTCCATCCAACATATAGTCATCTACTTTAGCTTTCATCTGAGCATTAAATATGTTGTTATTTTCTGGACTTAATCCTTGTGCATTTACATTCACTTTTTTGGGCGCTATTGTTGTATCTTTAAAAATTAAATTTTGATATGTCTGATTTTCTCCGGAAATATCAACTTTCTTTCCAGGACAATATATATCATTAATTATTTCCGCCTTTTCATTACCATACGTGGTATACTTAGCCGTTATAATATATTCCGTTTCTATTATCCTATCTTCTCCATCATAATCCGGACTTATTTGAGGATCATATGTCGGCATCACATCTAATTCACAAAAAACATATTGCTCGTTATCATCTCTAAATAGTGGTATATTACCATTTATCACTACTTTATGCGTTACTACATCTAAAACATTTTCATCTTCTATAGACTGATACATAGTGTCAATTTCAACCGTAGCATTATATATAAGCTCGTCATCCGTCCTCTTAATTTGTTCGTCTTTCAAATGCATGGATTGTTTTAGAATTTCTCCAATAGCGGGCTTATTTTGCGGAATTGTTAACTCTTCTTTTAGAATCTTCTTATCTTCTTTAAAAGGTAACATTGTTATAATATCAATTTCTTCAGTTTTCTTCTCCACATTATTATTTTGCGTTCGTATATCTTCTAATATAGATATCTCCTTAGTTGTAGTAATAACCGCATCTAAAGCAATGATAGCTTTTGCATTAATTTTTCTTTCATTTAATAATTGATAATGCATACTTTCTATATCAAAATTAAAATCTACACGATCGCTGGGTTCTAGATTTTCTACAATCATAAAATCTTCAAGAGGAATATTTCCACTCATTTTTACAATTGAAGTATCTCCTCCCTCCGGAACATAAAGAATGGTGACATCTATTTGACCTTTATATGAAATACGATTGGTTTGTATATCAATATGATCAATCCTAATTTTCCCATCCAGAAGCAAGATTTTTTGTACATCTAATTTTCCGTCTGGCACTATTAAATCTTTTTCTTTAACAATTTGTGAATTTGCGCCTCTGGTACTTCTAGTGACATCCATCCATTTTTTTATTAAATCCACAGCCATTTTTTTTCCTCCTCAAAATTTAAAAATTGTATGCTTGTATTTAACAATTTTGTGCTAATACATATATATTCAAAACAACAATTTTTATGCTCAATAAAAGTTTATGTGGCTCTCTTGCGGATTCTGATTTTTTCTATAAAGTTCCCCCTTTTTTACCCATGTTTTATATTGACTTTTAATTCATCTTTAAGCTAATTAAACTGTTTAAAACATAGTGATATTTTTTTATTATTGATAATGCTTTATTATTATTCAACATGATTGCCTTATAATGTAATCTATAAATATCATCTCCTTTTGTATTATTTTTTTAACCTCCTTTCTTTTGTTATATTATTATGTAATAAATTTTATCCTGATGGCATTGTAATCACTCCTTATTTTTGCTATTTTATTTATTTTTATTATATATACAAATACTTATAATTATTAAATGGACTTATAATCTCACTCCTCCTTATTTAGATTCTTATAATCATAAGATGAACTTATAATCTCATTCATCCTTATTTAGGTGTTATAATCATTAGATGGACTTATAATCTCACTCCTTCTTATTTAGATTCTTATAATTATAAGATGAACTTATAATCTCATTCATCCTTATTTAGGTATTATAATCATTAGATGGACTTATAATCTCACTCCTCCTTATTTAGTAATCATTAGGTGAATTTATAATCTCATTCATCCTTATTTAGATTCTTATAATCATTCGATGGACTTATAGTATCATTCCTCCTTATTTAGATTCCGATAATCATTAGGTGAATTTATAATCTCATTCATCCTTATTTAGGTGTTATAATCATTAGATGGACTTATAATCTCACTCCTCCTTATTTAGATTCTTATAATCATTAGGTGAATTTATAATATCATTCACCCTTATTTAGATTCTTATAATCATTAGATGGACTTATAGTATCATTCCTCCTTATTTAGATTTTGATAATCATTAGGTGAATTTATAATATCATTCACCCTTATTTAGATTCTTATAATCATTAGATGGACTTATAATATCATTCCTCCTTATTTAGATATTTAGGGTTTTAGGTATTAAAAACTTAACTTTTATTTTATCAAATAAAAATCCCCTCCTTATTTATTAAAAACTAATAACTTACTGGTCCACCATCACGACTTTTGCCTAAAACTTCATAACCTCCCACACCTCCTTTTGTTATTGTATACTTGATAGCTTCTTTTACATCTAACACTTTATAAAAAGGACAGTATGCAATACGTTCTACGATGAACGCTGGATCTAAGGCATGTATTAATACTCTGTTTGGCGAAGCCGCAAAGTCAGCTCCAGCATTTAAAATTTGTTCAAAATGAGATTGACAGGCTCCAGCAAAGATTACTAGTTGTTCGCTCGTCGGCCGAATTTTTCTAGCTTCTTTTGTTGCTTCTATATAATACCTAGAATTTTTATAACTTGCCAAATCATCACTGTTTCCTCCTTTCTGTAATGCATCATGACCTGTAAGTACTAAAATATCCGGATTATATTTTTCAATCAAGGATTTGACCTTTTGCGATTGGACAGTTTCTGCTACATTTTCACCTATAGCTTGAACTCCTAAAGACTCATAATACTTTAGGCAAACATTTAGATAAAAGGCATCACCATCTATATGCAACACTTTTCCTATCTTTCTCATTCGTTGTGTATCTAATTTCCTGTGTTCTTCTTGCACCTTAGATACATTATTTTCAATTAAATCTATAGTGTCACGCTCATTTGGTATACTTCGTAGTCCTCCAGCTGGTACCAAATCTTTGATATCAGCATCTGCTAGTATTCTATAAGTTACCCCTTTTAGGATAACATTTTGATATTTATCAATTGCTTCAATCTTGAATAAAATATCTTTTCCATAAGATTTCCTTAAAACATAATCACCTACTTTTAACATATTTATTCACTCCCTAAAATCATTAATGTATAATATACTACTTTATATAATATATTATTATTAAACCAAGGGTTTGTTTAATTCATACTTTATAAATAAATAGGTCTAATAGCTACTTGCTAATTCGTAATTACAATTAGTCTTCATAACAATATTTTATTATCTATTGCCTAAATTTATTTATTTCCATACTTTTCACATAAAATACACTTTAGAAGATTGACCTTAGTTTTCCCTTTTATTCTAATTAGATTGAATCTTTGTTATTCTTAAATTAATACTTATTTTATCCTTAGTACAAATAGTATAATGTCAAAATTATTTATGACTTTGACTAACAGTATCTATATAATTAACAAAATCTATAAAATTAAATTTGTATTATTAAAATATATAGCAACTAAACTTAGTTAAAATTATTTGTTTGAGAACTAATATAGTACAACTATTATTTTAAACTTAATTCATAAAGGTCTTTTCATACTAACTAATCTTATTAGCTCAAATTTAATTGGTTGTGACTATAATTTAGTTATGACTATGAAATTTTCCTCGTTTTTGTAAATTTTGTATTTATATAAAAATTTTAAATATAAGTAAATGTTTTTTCTTATTCAATTGTAATTATGTAAAGCTATTTTAACTAAAAACACTAACTCGTCGCCAAGAACGATAATCATCTAAATAAATTAATCTATCATCATTTTGAGATGGTTCTCGAATTTTGCTCTTGTGTTGTACGTGAATCCGTTCAGACCGCAACAGTTCTTTTTCTATATCCATTCTTTTATTCCGTCGCATAATAGAAGCAAATTTATCTCCTAAAAATTTTAATTGTTCAGATAATGGTTTATGTTGATTTTTATCTGTTTCGATTTTTGTACGCTCGTCTTTTTTACTCCTAGCATTACTTTTTTTCATTTCTTGTACTTCTGCTTTTTCCGCTACTTTTTTATCTCTTAGTTCCTTCCTCTCTATTGCTTTTTTATCCTTTAGTTCTTGCTTATCTATTGCTTTTCTAGCCTTTAAGTCTTTTTTGTCTACTACCTTTTTATTCTTTACTACTCCTAATTCACCTACATCTATTTCTTGATTGATTATCTTTTTATTTATAGCCTCCTTTACCCCCACATTTATTTCTTGATTGATTATCTTTTTATTTATTGTCTCCTTTACTCCCACATCTATTTCTTGATTGATTATCTTTTTATTTATTGTCTCCTTTACTCCTACATCTATTTCTTGATTGATTATTTTTTTATTTATAGACTCCTTTACTCCTACATCTATTTCTTGATTGATTATTTTTTTATTTATAGACTCCTTTACTCCTACATCTATTTCTTGATTGATTATTTTTTTATTTATTATCTCCTTTACATTTACATCCTGAAACACGTCTGCTGCAGTTATCATTTCTTTGGTCTCGTTTACGATTTCCACATCTATTATTTCTCTTTCTTTTTTTACCTTTACATTCTTTTCTTTTATTACAATGTCATCATATTTAAATATACCTTTATTTCTTTTTAAGATCTCTCTCAATATCAATTGTTCGGATTCATCATCTTCTCTATTAATTTCACAACCCCTGCCAACTGTTTTAAAGTTTATAATATATTCTTTCTTTAATACATCCATTTTCTTTGAAGTTCGAATAATTTCATGCTTGTCCGATTTATCACTTTGAATAATTTCATGCTTTATTTTTTCTACTGGCTCAATATTTTCATTAGTAACAACTTTTTTATTTCTATCCAAAACCATATATCTATTTTGAATTACAAATTTTTCTTGTCGATTTTTCTTAAACTGTAATGTTACACAATTCTTTCTTAAGCCTATCATTAATAAATAATCCATAAATCCAAGTAAAGCATAATCCTTAAATTCTAACATATCATAGAACTTCTTTAACTCTCGTACCAAATATTCTTTATTAATACATAAAGGCTGTTGATCTCTACTTTCTAACAACAAATTTTCTCTCTTTGATTCTAATAACATTATTGGTGGTTTATTTTTCGCTTCCAATAACATTATTGGTGGTTTATTTTTCGCTTCCAATAACATTATTGGTGATTTATTTTTGGATTCCAATAATATTATTGATTGCTTATTTTCGGATTTTTCTACTGGTAACAAACTATCCATTAATTGATAATCTATCATATCATCGAATTTTTGACTAACTTCTGAACTTGAATATAAATGTGCTATTAAGTCACAAATTTCTCTACTATTAAAACTACTTGCTGCTCTATCTACTATTTTACTAATTTTGCTTAACTTAGCAAATTTACTATCTTGGATAAACAGACTATCCTGATTATTAAAATCCAATAAAATATTTCTATCATCTAAACCTAAATTTTTAGAAATAATATGTATATTCTTACCTTGTGTATTCATCTCCATACTCCCCATCTTCTTATTCTGACTTTGTGCATTCATCTCCATACTCTCCTTATTATTATTATTATTATTATTATTATTATTATTATTATTATTATTATTATTATTATTATTATTATTTTCTAGATTATATCAATACTCCGTATTTGTATAATCTTACTTTGGGCATTCATATTCATACTCCTTTTCTGTACATGTTTGTTATTTGGTTTATTTTTTACGTATTTTGAGTTTTCTGATACTTTTAATTTATCCAAAATAATATTTGGAATAAAAACTGAAGTTAGAAACCAGTCGTTTACTTCCATTTTTGTTCTGTTTCGTTTTATTGTTATGGCTATTTTTTTCTTATTTTTATCAACAAACTTTTTATTACTAAACATCATTTTAGTATTTTTAGTTGATATTTTTTGATTAAAAACATTTATACAATTTATCATCATGATGTTATCCCTCCTTAGTAAAAGTAAATTCATTTATATTATGTCATTATTGTATATAATGTTAAAATAAACGCTTTCGTTCGTTAATAATAAATAATCTTAAATAACTTGCGTATTTATATTATTTAATTTATATGAAATGAAATAATGTTTATCGAATTTATTATTTATTAGCCATCCATTATTTATATGAAACAATGTTTGCTGTGTGAGTTTATTGATGGTTTATTTGTATTGTAATAAGCTACCTATCGAGTAGTGGCTAACTTTACTTTATTTTGCATCTACGGCAATCGAGGTAATGCACTACTTAGTTTGTTTGCTACATACGTTTGTTATTAATATTAACATCCATCAAATAAATTAATCGTTTAACAATAAGCTAATATAATATGAATAAAACATTTTACGTAAAATTAATCAATCAGCAATAGATCAATATAATATGATTGTTAAAATATTTCACGATTTTACGCAAGTTACGAGTTAGTTTAGTTAGTATAGTTGTAATTCGATCGTATTACGCTTATATATGTAATGTAGCTAACATTACACTGCACTTATGTATATATACAGGCACTGTATAG
Organism: Candidatus Epulonipiscioides saccharophilum; assembly: GCA_002007295.1. GTDB lineage: Bacteria > Bacillota > Clostridia > Lachnospirales > Cellulosilyticaceae > Epulonipiscioides > Epulonipiscioides saccharophilum. The sequence continues at coordinate 16,827 of LNZM01000021.1, forward strand.
GTATGTATTATTACAGGTGCTGTATATACTGTTGTGTATTTTGCAAGCTTCGGTATTGCTTGTCCGTTGCTTACACAAATTATACTAGCACATAAAAAAAATCTTGACAATCCTGAAGTAAAAAATAATGTACTTAAAGTTAGTCCAGGGCACTAATTATATAGCATAAAATATAAAACTTTTTTCCATTTTTAGGCATCTTAAAGTAAATTCTAGACACTTTAACTCGCTTTTTTATTTCTAATTTTTATCTTTTTGGCTTGAAATCAGCAACTAATCCATAATTTTTTATCGATAATATTGTTCCAATATACTTTATTTAATTGGACAAAAAAAAGGCATCTAAAGATAGTAGCTCTCTTTAAATACCTTTTATATTCCGTTAAAAAATAGCAATTTATTCTTTTCCGCCTAAATATGGCCATGGATTTTTATGTCGTCCATGTTCTCTAACTTCAAAATGAAGATGATTACCTGTTGAGTATCCTGTACTACCTATGCCAGCAATTTGATCGCCAGCTTCTACTTTATCACCTACCCTAACATCTAGTGTAGAATTATGGCCATATAAGGATGTCAATCCATCCCCATGATCTATCATTACTGTATATCCAAATCCATTCACCCAACCTGCTATTATTACTATACCATTGGCTGCCGCTACCACCGGTGTACCATACGTTGCCGGAATATCTATTCCTTGATGAAATTCTGGTATTTTTAATATCGGATTCTCTCTTGGATTATAATCAGAACTGACATATGTCCATCCAGGTACTGGCCACAAAAATATAGCTCCATCAAACTTCATCTCACTTTGTGCTATCAATGATTTAATTTCTTGAGTCAACTCTGTACTTACTATCTCTAATGCACCTAACTGCTCTTCTAATGATGATTGGCTGATCTCAAGTTGCTCGATCTTAATCATTTTATCATTCATATAACTCGAAAGATTACGAACCTTCTCTAGCTGATCATCTCTAAGAATCTCAAATTTCTTTAATTCTATATCTAATTGTTTCTTATTTTTTGTTACTATATTTTGTTTTTCTCTCAATTCATTAAGTACAGTTCGGTCCATCTTGGATATAATTTTTATATAATAACTCCTGTTTAATAATTCTAATAAACTAGAGGATGAAAAAATTAAATCCATATAATTATATCTATTATTTTTATAGATCCTAACCATCCTATCCTTAACTTTTTCATAATGAAGTAATCTTTCTTTTTCCGCTTCGTATAACTTTAGTTTGGCATTTTCTATATCTATTTCTTTTAATTTAATTTTGTATTCTATAGATTGTATCTCTTCTTCTAAAGCTATTATTTTTAAATCCAAATAGTCTATTTCCGAATTAATAATGTTTTGTTCTTGTACATTGATATCTATGCCTTCTTGCGTTTTTTCAATATTCTTTTTATTGATATCATATGCTTGTTTCTTAATTTCAAGATCTTCGAGTATCTTTTGTTGTCTTCGCTCAAACTCCTGTCTTTCCTGTTCTAATTCATATTGTCTCTTATCCAAAGTATTAGCAAATTCAGTCGGAACTATCTCTTTTCCGTTTAAAATTATGGGTTTAAACTTCTCTTTCTCTATAGTACTTTCGTTTCTATTGTCGACCTTCTCGTTTTCTGTAGCACTTTCGTTTCTATTGTCAACTTTCTCGTTTTCTGTAGCACTTTCGTTTCGATTATCAAGTTGCTCGTTTTCTGTAGCACTTTCGTTTCGATTATCAAGTTGCTCGTTTTCTGTAGCACTTTCGTTTCTATTGTCAACTTTCTCGTTTTCTGTAGCACTTTCGTTTCTATTGTCAACTTTCTCGTTTTCTGTAGCACTTTCGTTTCTATTTTTAGCCTTATCGTTTTCTATAGTACTTTCGTTTCTATTTTCGGCTTTCTCATTTTCTGTAGCACTTTCATTTCTATTTTCGATCTTCTCGTTTTTTGCAGCACTTTCGTTTCTATTGTCGGCTTTCTCGTTTTCTATAGCACTTTCGTTTCTATTTTCAGCCTTATCGTTTTCTATAGTACTTTTGTTTCTATTGTTGGCTTTCTCATTTTCTGTAGCTGTAAATATCTCAAACTCAACGATTGGATCTTTTCCGTTTAGCGTTAAAATAGGTGTTAAAGTAGTTTCTAAGGCTGGATTTATTGATAATGGCTCTTTCACATCTGATGCCTTTTCTTGTGTTAAAGTAGTTTTTAACCTAGAATTAAGCGATTGTTCCGTTTTTATCTCTCTCTTTTTAGCCAATAACGCCTCTTCCGCCACTCTTATTTCGTTCGCTTCTTCTTGCGTTAAGGCTATTTCCATATCCAATATTTCTTTAGCTGTACCACTAATTTCTACTCTAGAATTTTTGGGGATGCCTTTTGCACTTGTTAAATTGATACAATATATAAGTCCTACTACTATCAAGTGTTTTTTTTTCATATTCTTATACCCTTAAATATTTACTTATAGCTATACAACTTCCCACCACACTAATACTTATAGCTAACGAAAAATAAACCGGCAAAAGCCATGTTATTATAAAATTAATATCTTGCAATATTAATCCACCAACTAATTCCGATAAAGCAAGTAATAGTTTTTCCGCCGCTATATCATATATACAATATATAAAAATACTAGGAATAACCGCACCTATAATACCAATTAATATGCCTTCTATAATAAACGGTGTTCTAATGAAATTATCTGTGGCTCCCAAAAATTTCATGATTTCTATTTCTTTTTTTCTAACAAAAACTGTTAGCCTTATTGTGTTTGTTATCAACAACAATGCAATTATTATAAGTATTATTATAAAAAGCAATGAAAATCTTTGTATATACGCATTCAGTGATAAAAATATTTGCGTTTCAGTAGAAAAATAGGTGGCATCTAGGCCCATTTTGTCTAATTGAGATACTACAGCTCTTTGAAATTGTACATCTGTTGGTTTAATTTCAAACGACGCAGGCAAGGGATTATCTTCCTTAAATTCATCATACAAAAGTATATCATCACCCGCAAAAGTCTTAAGAGCCATATCTTTTGATATATAAGATACCTCTTTTACATATTTAATATTTTTTATAGTTTCTTGCAAATCTGCAATATTTTTTTCGGTAAATACATCATCCAAATAAACGCTAATACCTATTTTTTCTTCTATCTGTGCAATCAAATATTCAAAATTCGTTGCTATAGAATAAGAAATCCCTAAAGTTAACAAAGATAAGGCTATCGTAGCAATGGATGCAAAAGTCATCATCCTATTTTTGAATAACCCTCTAATACCTTCACCTAATAAGTAACTAAGCATAAAAATTTCCCCCTATATTATTGCTAGCATTATCGCTGATTATGGTACCATCTTGTATTCTTAATATTCTTTTATTTAAACTAGTTACTATATCATTTTCATGGGATGCAACCAAAACCGTCACACCTTTATTATTTATATCTACTAACAGTTTCATAATAGTCCAAGCATTAGACAAATCTAAATTACCCGTAGGCTCATCAGCCACCAATATCGGGCTATTATTTACAATAGCCCTTGCAATAGCCACTCTTTGCTGTTCCCCACCAGATAATTCATCCGGAAAACAATTAGCTTTTTTAGATAAACCTACCAAAGCTAGTGCTAATGGCACCTGATATCTAATTTGTTTCTTTCTTGCTCCAACCACCCTCATTGCAAAAGCAACATTATCAAACACAGTCTTATTATATAATAACCTAAAATCTTGAAATACTACTCCTATTTCTCTTCGATAATACGGTATTTGTCTATGCGCTAAATTTTCAATATTACGTCCATTAATAGTTATTATTCCTGTTGTTGGCTCTATCTCTTTCATTATCAATTTTAAAAAAGAAGATTTGCCAGATCCACTACTACCCGTAACAAAAACAAATTCTCCCTTTTGTATATGAAGCGATGTGGTCCTTAGACCTATCGCTCCATTAGAATAAATTTTTGAAACTTGTTTTAAATCAATCATTAACTGCACCAATCCTCTTTCGTTATATTTTCGGCATACTTTGCTTTTCCATGTAGTCCATATACTGACTTACCATTATTGTAATTTTAAATACAATAGCATCATCAAATTCTCGAAGATCTAATCCTGTCATTTTTAATAATTTGTCCAGTCTATACACCAAAGTATTTCTGTGAATATATAATTGTCTTGATGTCTCTGACACATTTAATGAATTTTCAAAAAATTTATTAACCGTAGAAAGAGTTTCCTCATCAAAATGTGTAATCTTTTTACCTTTTAGCACTTCATCAATAAACATACGGCACAAAGTAACTGGTAATTGATATATTATCCGACCTACTCCTAATTTAGAATATGTTGATATCTTAGCTTCATAATTAAATATCTTGCCAACCTCTAGCGACATAGCAGCTTCTTTATATGAATTAGATACGTCCTTTAAATCGTAAACTACAGTCCCAACTCCTATCGCTACTTGTATAAGTGCTTCAGACAACAATGTATTATATATCATATCCGCATGCTCTTGCACTTCTTCTTCGCTTTTTGAATCAAGTGTCTTAACCAAAATAATACTCTTATCATCTACTGCTGTAACGAAATCTAAATTCTTATCCGGAAATAGGCTTCTTACCGTCTCTGTTATGCTAACCTCGCCAACATCTACATTCTCGATTAAATAAACTACTCTTGGTACTGAATTTTCAACATGCAGTTTCTTGGCCCTATTATATATATCCACTAAAAGTAAATTATCTAACAAAAGATTCTTAATAAAATTATCCTTATCAAAACGTTCTTTATATGCAACTAGTAAATTTTTAATTTGGAAAGCCGTCATTTTTCCGAGTTTATAAGCTTCATCATCCCCGCCTTTAATAGCAACAATGTACTCAACAATATACTCATCAAATACTTTAACGTAAAATGAACCAAGCATTTCTTGGCTATCAGCCGCCGAAGTTATAAAAGAACTAACTTCTTCTTTATATTCGCCTAATAAACTTTCTCCTGTTGTTGCCACCACCTTGGCTTCAGCATCTAAAATACAAATATCCCTTCTTGTAATCATCTTTAGTCCATCTACTATATTTTGTAATACTTGGTTTGTTATCATCTCTATTCTCCCTTTTTTTATATAAATTTTTTATACCCTTTTTGATCATCTACGTACTATAACATTTTTAAAATAGATTTACAAGTAATAGCGGAATAGTCACCATACATAAAATGTTGCTAACAAAAACTATAGAAGCTGCCAATTTAGTATCACAATCATACTGCTCAGCAAAAAGTAGTGTCATAGTTGCACATGGCATAGAAGCCAAAACAACTAAAACTTCCTTTAATACAACGTCTATTGGTAAATTAATTATTATTATCGCCAATATAATCGGGATGAATATCAATCTAAAAAAGTTTATTATATACGATTTTACATTCAACAACGATTCTTTCATATCCATTTCAGATAAAGTAGCACCCAAAATAAACATGGATAATGGAGTCATCAATCCACCATATATCTTCAGTGGCTCTGATACTACATCCGGTACATTAGTGTATCCTGTTATAAAACAGATTAATCCTATCGCTGTTGTTATATTAACCGGATTTAAATAAATTTCCTTAAATTGAATCTTTTGCTTGTCCGTATTATTACTGCTAATCATAAAAATACCCACTGTAAATGCATAAACATTATATGCTATGTTAGCAATCCCTCCATAAAATATACCTTCTCCTCCAATTAACGCTTCTAAAATCGGAAATCCAATAAATGCACAGTTCGGAAAAACCATAGCAAATTTCCAAAGCCCTTTAGATCTCTTATCCACTTTCAGAATACTAGTAATTATAATTGCCAATATATGTGCGCAAATATACACCCCAAATGATAAGCATAAAATAATTCCACAATTTATTAGCATATTTTTATTAAATGGCTGAAGAATAGCAAAAAAAATGTTAACAGGTAAAATTGTGCGTAATAATAGCGTTGTTAACTTCTTTCGAAAATCTTTGTCCGCTAATCCAAATTTACCACAAATAAATCCAATTATTAATAATATAAAGATTGTAGTAAGACTTGGTAGTATCAAATCTATTTCCATATCTAAATCC
>LNZM01000022.1 GCA_002007295.1 Candidatus Epulonipiscioides saccharophilum
ACTTGAATGCACGCTTTCTCCCTCCGTCAGCTTACGCTGACACCTCCCCCGTAATTTTGTTTTCTATGGGAAGTGTCGCCGAGAGTTATTATTAGATGACGGAAGCAGAAGATGATCCTTCGTTTTTAAAGTTAATGCGACAGCCCCCTAAGTGCAGAAGAGCCTTATTATTTAGAATGATTGATTAATGACACTGTCGACACATGGCCACCTGTTTCGTTTATCGAAACTAAAATTTCATTTTCGGCTTTAAGAAGATTTACGGGCACTTCAAATTCTACATAATCAAAGAAATTCCCGGTTTTATCACTATAGCTTAAATCCACAGTATCAAATTGATGCCCATTTATTGAAACATTCAATGGATTGCTAAATCCGTCCGTCTTACCAAAGTTTACTCTCAATATGCTACTCTCCACCTTATCGGTCGGTGCTGATACTATAAACTTGGCTGGCTCAGATCCAGTTGGCTGAAGAGTTCTATCTCCATAATAAGTATTTTTATTAAGTTGCTCCGTAATATTTGGATCCTCATTCAATGTAATTTTTATTATGCTAGTTTCCTCTACGTGCATAAATATATCTTCTAGGCTATCTATTTTTTCATTATCTACAAAATGCAATTCGCCCAAATCTAAATACATCGTAGTTCTCTCGATCTTATCTATTTTTTCATCATCCAACTTTAAATTGATATCTACATACGCTCTCTGCGGATTCATATTTGTCATCGCCACATAAATAACGTTGCCCTCTTGAACACTGTGAGCATAAATTTCGCTGTCTAACGCATTTGTAGAAATCGGCAATAGATCACCACTATACTCATCCCAAATTTCAAAGAAGTACTTCATCTTCGTTAAGCCCTCTTCTTGGTTAGGTATCAGTCGGCCATCCGGACCATATTGCCACAAAGTTTCAGGTGTTCCTTTTCTCCATGAAATCGCAGGTAGAATAAATTGGGTTACCATCGCAAATTTATTTGCATGATTCATATATCTTATCATGTACGAATTATGGTTCTTAAGCTTAATCCAATAATCCGGATCAGTTGGGCCAGCATGTAATGTGCCCGTTTCGGTGATTAACATCGGCTTTACGTTGTCTGTTAGCAACATATGATTATATAGTAAATCTAAATCAGCATCCAAACGTCCGGTTAAGTATCCGCCATAATTCTCTGGAGAATCGGGATCGTTTAAAATCAAATTTTTACTTTCATAAAAATGGTATGAATAATAATCCAAATGATTTTTCGTCTCATCTAAGAAATCTAGGTGCTCAAACGCACTTGCAAATTCCGCTCCATCCATATTCATATAGGCAGCAGACGGCCCACCAACCAATGTTTCTGGATGAGCTTCATGAATCGTATCGGCCATAATATTATGGAAATCCACTAAAACGTCCCAACCATATCCTGGTTCTGGATTAGTATGGTGGGACCACTCGCTTCTTAATGTTGATTCATTTTTTACTTCTATATATTTAGGTCCATTTCCATCCAATCTTTTGTCTATAGCTACGACATAGGCCGCCGCTAAATCGGCCGCTGCTTGAAAGTTTTCTACGTCTGGTGTACCTCTTCCGAGATCCTTTCCTTCATAGGTCCAACTTGGCCAGTTATCAAAACAAGTAACATACTCTATTCCTGGATAAAATTTATTTATCCCATTTACTGATATCGTATCTTTTACAAATCTATCAAAATAACTTAGGTCCGAATGTCCCTCATTATCAGGATCTTCTTTTAACTTGGCTCCTAAATAACTTCCTGTTTCATAAGAAGGCCCAAATTTCATTATTTGTCTTCCAGGTATAAAATTTTTCTCCGTAAAATATTCTGCTACCGTAAATGTATCCGCACCTGCTACGCCAGAATATAGTCGCTTAAATTTTTCTACATCTAATTTAGTTTCTCCTTCTAAACTTAAATGCTGTGTTGCATCAACATTTACACTTAATCCGTCCAATATCTCTCTATCTCCGCCGATTGTTTCCCACGCTTCTGTATCATAAACCATGGATACTCCACCACCATCATACAGAACTAAACTTGTAACTGACATTGGACCATTAAATTTAAATTTATATCCGGAAAACGCTTCTTCTCCTCTTTCTATTTCTTTTAGGTGATCTACGTCAAATGAATCTATCTTTATTTGGTAGGCTGTATCACTGAACCATCCTTCATGCACGTCTCCTGTCAGCCCTTTAGCTGGATCTATAGCTTGTATCGATTTCATAGTTTTAAATCCAGATCCATACGCTACAAATCTCTCAAAGGTAAAGCTTACTCTTAGTAAATCCGCTGGAATCTCGATCTCTTTAGATTCTCCTTCGGCTAATGTAAACGGCTCGATTGGAAAATTTACACTCGTTATCCTCTCTTCTAGATCATTTACTTGGTATAGCATTTTCGGATTATATTTTTCTATTATATCCGGAAAACTATTGTACGCTGCTTTTTCCGCCGCAATGGCCGGGGGTAATCCTGTAGCTTTTATGTAGTTCGTTGTGCCTAGCATACCTACTAATAATAATGGTAAAAATATTTTTTTGGATAATTTCATTGATTCCTCCCCTTTATTAATAATTTTTCGTATATAATGATACTACATATCAACAAGACAAGTCAATAATTTTTGAAAAATTTTCCAAATATTTTTACAACTTTAACTTATACTTACTCTATATTTACAGCTTCTAGTTTCTAGCTTTTGGCTCGCATCCTTTTAATCTCATAGGCGGGAACTTAAGAATCTTTCGGCGAAGCTAACTAATGGTGCAGACAACCTACTCCCATTCCAGCGAAGCTGACTGAGGGGTTCTTCTGGAGTAGTTACTCCGTAATCACCTTCTATTTTCTTAAATTCCCATGTATGCCTTTTAATCTACACTTCTAGTTTCTAGCTTTTGGATCGCATCTTTATTTCCAAAATCAATAACTCGTTGTAGTCAATATTTTAATTGATCCATATCTTTTTCTACCCCGATTCCTTCTTCATAACATTCTGCTGCCTTTTAAAACTTATATTCACTCTGTACTTATACTCTCTAGCTTTTGGATCGCATCTTTATTTCCAAAATCAATAACTCGTTGTAGTCAATATTTTAATTGATTCATATCTTTTTCTACCCCGATTCCTTCTTCATAACATTCTGCTGCCTTTTAAAACTTATATTCACTCTGTACTTATACTTTCTAGCTTTTGGATCGCATCCTTATTTCCAAAATCAACAGCTCGTTGTAGCCAATATTTTAATTGCTGTATATCTTTTTCTACCCCAATTCCTTCTTCATAACATTCCGCTACCTTTAAAAATGCATTGCCAAAATTATGTTCTGTTGCTTTCATATACCAATTAAATGCTTGCTCCAAATTTTGTTCTACTCCATATCCATTCTGATAACATTGTGCTACATCCATTTGTGCGCTATAATATCCTTGTTTGGCTGCCCTTTTGTACCAAATAAACGCTTGTTTTGGATTTACCCTTGTATTCTGTCCATCTTTATAGTATGTCCCTAATTGATACTGCGACCTATTATGTCCTTGCGTTGCTGCTGCTTTTAACCACTCAAAGGCTAAGTCCTCATCTTTTTCAACGCCCCATCCTAGTAGATAACATCTAGAGATTTCATACTGAGATTGCGCATCACCTTGCAAGGCGGCCTTATAATACCATCTATAAAAATCCTTCTTGTTAAAGTTTTGTTTAGCTTGTTCAGCTAAAAGAAGCTGGGCCGGCAAATATCCTAATTCTGCAGACATATTATATAATGCTTGCACTTCATTTGTATCTCCCTTTTCATCATGTTCATTAGCTAATTCAAACATACGTTTTGCTTTGAAATTAAATAATTTCGGATATTTTTGCAAGTTTTCATAAAATGAATCATCTTCTCCCTCATATACATATACTATATCTTTATCTTGCATATATATTTGCAGTTCTTTGGTTAAGCCTTTCCAGTCTTCTTCGAATAAAAACCATTTAGATATATCGTTAGAATTTATAAACATAATAATTCTAATAGACTCTATAGGTTTGTTGTTAACATATATTGTTACAGACGATACATTATAATTAATTGTTACAAATAACATAAAAGCCTCCCTTATTTTATTTTTATAACTAATATATGTAAGACCTCGCAAAAAAAAAACAACTTAATTTTTTTATTCTTTACTGTAACTTTAAAACTTGTATGTGTATATTATAAATATAGTATAAATTGAATTATTAGGAGGAGGATTATACATGGCAGAAACTATTTCTATAATCACCAAACCAAAAAAAGGTTTAGACGAATCCGCTTGGACCATTATAGCAATGGGTGAACCTAAAAATTTATTGCTATCTAAAGTTTCTACAGATTTTCAAGATCCATTATTTCAACATAATATTAACTTTGCTACTCTCACTACATCTAAAAAAGAGGATGAAATAGTATTTTATATTTTAGAACCTAATTATCATGTTAGAGCCATAATTTATTTGAACGAACATAATCCGATTACGGTCGATAACCTTATAAATATTGTAGCCAACTTAAAAGAATATGAATTCAAAAATGTAGAAAATCTAGTAGAATATGAATTAAAAAATGTAGAAAGCCTAACAGAATCCGAATTAAAACATGTAGAAAAGCTAATAGAATCCGAATTGCAAAATGTAGATGCTAATTCTATGAGACTATCCAATAATCCGATTTGCCCTAATTTAAACAGAAGTGTAGGAGAATACATTCTCGGCAGCGCCAATCATGTAAACCCTTTCGTGCTAGATTTTGTTGTCTACTCTTTTGCTCTAATTCAACCCGACGGTTCTTTTAAAGTTTATTCACAAAAACAATTAAAGGATTTAGTCGCCCTAAAAACTCTTAACCCCAATCTAAAGGTTACCATGGCTATCGGTGGTTGGGCTGCCGACGGTTTTTCCGATGCAGCCTACTCAGCAGAAAGCCGATTTAAGTTTGCTCGAGAAGCCCAAAAATGGGTAAACGAATATAATTTGGATGGTATCGATTTAGACTGGGAATATCCTGGTAGTAGCGCCGCTGGTATAAAATCTAGAAAGGAAGATAAACAAAACTTTACCCTTTTATTAGAAGCTCTTCGCATGGTTCTTGGGCCAAACAAACTTATCACCGTGGCTGGTATCGCCGGCGATAGCTATATAAAAAATGTGGAAATTAGCAAGATTGCAAAATTCATAGACGCTTTCCACGTTATGACTTACGACTTTACTGCCGGCAATAGTGGCGATTCAGCCAAAAAACATCAGGGCAATTTATATACTTCCGAACTTAGTCTATCTACCATCAGCGCCGATCTGTATGTCCGAAACTTAATGGATGCTGGTATGCCTTCTGAAAAAATATTACTCGGCCTAGCTTTCTATGGCCGACAAGGCATGTTCATGACTAAAACTTATGACGAAATAAAAAGGGACTATCTAAACAAAAATGGCTATAAAGTCAAATTCGATAACGTTGCCAAAGTCCCTTATATCATCGATCCGAATGGTAACTTCTTCTTGTCTTTCGAAGATGAATTATCTATCTATTACAAAGGAGAATATATTATCGAAAATTGCTTGGGTGGCTTGTTTAGTTGGCAATCCGCTTTCGATCAATCCAATGTATTGGCTGCTGCTATGAATTTATCCGTTACTAATCCGCCTGAATTGGAGAAACTGCTTAAATCTTACTATGTTTAAACTTAGTACTTAGACAGACTGAGGGATTCTTATGGAGTTGTCGCACCGCTTCCCTGCAATTTTGTGACAGCTCCCTTTCCAGCGAAGTAGGAACAATATCTAAGTTGGCCAACAACTTAAATATGATTCGCTAAAAGGGGAGCAGGTTGCCTACACTCTTAGTTCGCTTCGCAAAAAGATTCTTAAATTCCCGGCTATGCTCCTAGAAGGAGAGTCTGGTCGGAGAGCCTTGAAATAATAAAAGACTTGTAGAATATCAATCATCTACAAGTCTATTTTTTTAAACTGGAACAGTTAACAACTTCCAAGTTTTTGCTGTGATTATCGTCTTCGGTGCCAAAACTTTCGGCTTAGAAAAAGAAACAGATTTCGAGCCAATAAATTTCAACGTAGTCGGTAGTGTAACAGACTTAAGCGCCGGACAATTAGCAAACACGGCTGATCCAAGAATCGTAACTCCTTCTGGAATTATCATTTCGGTTATAGCCGAGCAATCGGCAAAAGCACTGTCCCCTATTTTTGTGATCGAATCCGGTATCTCAAAACTCGAAATGCCTGCACACCCTTTAAATGCTGCATCTCCTATCTCGGTCGTTTTCGGCGGTATTTTTATTTCTGTTAAAGCCTTGCATCCTTTGAATGAACTTTTTCCGATAATAGTTACTGTGTCTGGAATTTTAATTTCGCTTAAATTCCTGCAACCTTCGAATGTTCCATTCTCTACGCTTGTCACCCCTTCTGGGATTTCAAAGCTCTTTATTTTTGTACATCCATAAAATGACGCATCTCCTAAGAACTTAATATCTTCTGTCATATTTATATTGGTTAAATTTCTGCAGTTGAAAAATGCATTGTTTCCTATATGCGTTAATCCAGGCGGTATCTTCACCGATTCCAATGCTGAACAACCATAGAAGGCTTTCGACCCTATCGTTACTACACCCGGCGGTATGATCACTTGCTCCAATTGTGTGCACTTTCCAAATACACTGGATGCTATGTTTGTTACCCCTTCGGGTATTTCTAATATTTTATCTTCTCCTTTATATTTTGTTAAGCTCTTATCTACTATCTTAAATCCGTCTATCTCTTCTTCTTCCACCATCACTGTAAAGTTTTCTATATTAAATTCTATTTCAGGTCCAAATTTCGTCCTTACTAATATCTCTATCGCTCGGATTGCTATCTCTTTTGGCCACTGTCCCTTAGTAATCAACTCTTCAGCAATGAGGTTCATTACTATGTATTCCGTTTCGGAACTTACGTGTTTCATCACGGCCGCCAATACACCTGACTGAATCGATGCTAATACTATATTTGTATCTGCTGTTTTTAGCCTCTGTTGTACTAACTCCATTAACTTATCGTTCTGAAAAAATATCTTGCCTCCATATTCTTCATAGATATCTCTGAGGACTTTTACCGTTTCTTCCATGTATTTTTTACCTCCATTGCTCTCTGTTCTTTTGATTATTATCTTACATTATTTTTAGATAAATTGCAATAAAAAAATCAGACTTTACCATATTATACACTGAAAATTTTTACCATATTTTTTTCCTTAAGCTAAAAATTCCTCCGTTATTGCTATACTCTAATATAAAATGTTTGGTGGAATGAATAAAATGTTGCATTTACATAATATATCGATTATTATAATTTCATGAGGGTTAAAACGTTAACCTCGCAGTCAGCTTCGCTGTAAGGGAAAACTTCCACAGAAATAGAAATCCTCGTAAAATAATTCGAAGGAGTACCTTTCATTTCCCTGTAGTTGATACCCCCTAGCCTCTCAGTGTCAGCTTGGCGGAGAGCCTTTCGCCGGCCCCTTAGTCATTTTATCTTTCGCTGACAGGGGCATTAATTTAAGACAAATCAATCTATAATGAGGTAATTATAACATTATTTTAAATATGCTTTAGAAATAAAAATCGCAGCAAACGAACCAGTGCGAAAGATGGTAGAAATTTGCGAAGATTTAGATTTTGGCAATCTACTAAAAGAGTATAGAAGGAATTTATAACTTCGTGGCTAGAATCTATTCAATAAATTAGATTAAAGTATCACTTTAAGTCGCTATTATCCATAACCTTGCAAGCATTGATAATAATAGAAATTTCGTTTAAAGTAGCACTTTAACTTAATCAATTAACCGCATAAAAAGTATTGACAGTAACCAAAAGTTATGTTACACTAAATTTAGTGTTTTCCGTCGATAAAATAGGCAATGTCTTACATATAGTACTCGCTATATATGCGAGTCTTTAATTCTATAAATGTCAATAGCTAGCCGAAATAAAGGTCATAGCAACTATTGGAAATTAATGTATGCTATATTATAGCTAAGATTGTTTATATAAGGAAAGGAATTTGATATAGTGATTAATTATAAAGAATTTGATTCTAGTTTATTATTCGAAATTAAAGCAATATATGATGATTCAGGTTGGTCCGCATATCTGCAAGATAATGAAAAATTAAAAAGTGCATTTGACAATTCATTATACCTTTTCGGTGCATTTGACCATGATAATTTAGTTGCTTTTATCAGATGCGTGGGTGATGGAGAACATATTATTCTAATCCAAGATTTAATAGTGTTATCAACATATCAGAAAAAAGGAATTGGGACATATTTATTGAAACATTGCTGGGACAAATATCAAGACGTTAGATTATTTACGTTATTAACTGATATCCACAATGAAACAAGTAATCATTTTTATCAATCTATGAACATGAAAAAATTAGAGCAAGCCAATTGTGTTTGTTATTATAGATAAATATAGATATTAAGCTTAAAGTAACACTTTAAGTCGACACAATAGATAACATTTAAAGCATTGATAACAATAGAAAATTAAGTTAAAGTAATCCTTTAAGTTCTTCGCTATGTATATAAATCCTTTAAGTTCTTCGCTATGTATATAGTGGAGAATTTTTTTATGCATTCCTAACCTCTCAGTCACTACGTGACAGGAACTGTCGCATTAACAATTCCAAATATTAAATTCTAGATAACAGAAGAATGATGCAAACTTGCAAAATTTACAATTTACTTGAAAGCAATTAAAACGAAGTAATCACAACTTGTAGAACCCCTCAGTCAGCTAAAGTTGACACCTTCTCCTAGCATGAGAGTCTGGGCGTAAAACCTATACGGAGAGCCTAGTCAATAAAAACGGATCTTTGGAAACCTCCAAATATTTTTTTTATTTCAGATCTAATTCTCCAACCTATTGATCGGACAAATATTTCGGTCGAAGCTGATCCGGATCATTTTCTTTTGTATTAATTCTATATCAGATTGGTCGGCTAGCAATTTCCCTACCTATTTTCTATCTACAATTCGATTATTTTCTCAGGCGAGCTTAAGTACTCGTGACTCAATTATTTTTTATTAATTCTATATCATGTTGACCGGCCGGCAATTTCTCTACCTGTTTTCCATCTACTTTGATAACGTCGAATCCATCCCAAGTCAATAAAGTATCTTTAGTTGCGAAGTAGGATCCTTTAGAGTTTGCTACGAATATACTTAATGATTTATCCGCTGTGAAGTGTATATCATGGTTAGCAAATTCGGTTGTATTTTCTACAAAAACCCATTTTGTCTCTTCGGCCTTTTTTCTAAATACAGCGCTTTCGCCGTCAAAGGTTATGTGCTCGCCAGTTTCTAGATCAATTTCTTTCGGTCCTTCTTCTATGCTGTTGAATATATAATCGTACGTTCCGGATGCAAATCTTAATTTTCCGACCTCTAACCCTTTTTCTTCGTATTTGCTAAAGGCTGGCCCCCAATGTAATATATCTGAAGGAACTAGAAGGGTGGCTAAATTAATGTTTTTGTCTGAATCGGATTTATACTTTGGAATTAGAACTTCTAAATCTACCTTATTATTGCCACTACTAAATGCTGCGCCTTTTGTTATCTCTACCGAATCCGGTTCTGATATCAAAAAATAGGACAAGTATACATTATGATTGCTAAGTCTATTTATCGTATATGTATAATGTTCATTTGGTACCACTACATTTCCGTTATCAGTTAGTGGTCTATGTATGACACTTGCGATATCGGTTACACTTTCGGTGGCTATATCATCAAAAATTATAAAATATCCAAATGCACCGTCACCCATTGGAACTCTGACTAAACTTCTTTCATGTTTAGCGTTCGGTATCGCTTCTCCTGAATTTGTTCTGGCATAATCTAAATTTGTATTTGTAAATCCAGACACTACTCCGCCTCCACTTTTGCTAACATGATCATTTTCCTTGCTCGGACTTTTATAATTTTCATATTCGTAATCCACCAATACTGTATTCGCAGAAAAGGCTGAGTTATTGATGTAATCCCATGTATATCCATCTAACCCTTTAGCCCACCCATTATATCCAGAATTTATTGTTAAGTATTCTCCATAGGCCGTAATATTTACCGAATTCGTTTCTTTATGCGCATGGCCGTCTGTTCCGTCCGATGACCATAAAAAAGCAGCTAATGATTGCGGGTCTCTTATATCTTCGTAGAAAAATGCGCCGGTTTCTTCAAAGATAGCACTGGTAGGTGCCTTGGCCTCTACTTCATTTTCTTCAAACATTAAGTAGGCCAATAAATCTACCGCATTTGGTAGTCCCTGCATTCTCCATTTAATTATTTCAGCCGTTTCTTCGCTAAATAGATGTCCTAAATACGCTGTCGGATTTTCGCCAAAATAATCTTTCACTGTTGTTGATACCGAGTTGGTATCGCCTATAGCCCAAGTTAATCTCATCGGAGTCATGGAATAGCCGGCTAGCCAATGTAGCCCTTTTGCAAATAGCTGATCTTCTTCATATAGATTCGGCCCAGTTTCAGTCTGTAGAGTTAGGTACGGTAAAATAGATTTCGAAATATTTCCAAATGATCCAAACCTCGATACAGCATAACCAGCGCCAGGATTTATTGTTCCGTCTCCATTTATATACTGCTGGACGAATTTATTATAATGATCTATCGTTTTTTCTATTTTTGTTTTATCATCTATAAATAAAGCCCAGGTGCCTCTTACTCCTACTTGAGAAATTTCATGACCCTCTCTGTGATCCCAAAAATACTGCCCTACATCATTCATTATCTCGGTCACTTGATTAAATTCTGCTTCTGTTATGTACGGTGCTATACTATCCAAGGATACCAAGCTAGTAATGGCTAATGCTGCCGGCGGTATCGTTTGATTCCATTGTGCCCCAAAAGTTACGAAAATATTTTTAAATAAGTTGACCTCTTTTTCTTTATTAAAATACTCAATCGCTTCTAAAATATTTTTTGTATATATATCCTTGTTCGTGGGATCCGAAAAAAATAAGATCGTATTCACATTTATAATTTCTCGGAGCATATTGCATGCGTCCTTATATGTCTTCGCATTTATGCTTTCCGGATACTTCAATTCTGGCAATCGATCTTTGGCCTTTTCGGCCATATAAGACCATGGAGCTGTCGTAGCTTTATTCTCTAACTCTTGATATTCATCGGCTTTTACTATCAATCGTGGGTGTTCACTTTGTGTTGTTGCATAACATAGTGATCCAGTAGCTAACATTGTAGCTCCAAAAAATAAAGCTTTCACTATATTATTAATTTTTTTGCTCACCAACTACCTCCTGTTTTTTAATTGTAAATATATATTATTTTTATATTTATGATAATCTGCACTTTTTTTTGAAAATTTTTCTCATTCTCTTATATACATTCTATAACTACACTCCAACAATAAATTATATGATTAATTTTTCTCTATATGCTTTTTTTATACGTTGTTATTTGCAACTTTTTTATATCAAAAACAAATCTATATATTTTTTATCTATTTTTTTGAACAATATTTATGTTCTATTAGTATAAACTCATGTTCTTAGCCTTAATTTCCATTTTGCTCTTTCATAGAATTTTTTCCCATTTTCTAAATAGAATTATGTTGAGTTATTAATTTCCTTTTGGTTATGTGGTTCATTTGCTAAAATGTCAATAAAATACTTATTAGCAAAAAAAAATATAAAAAATTTTCAAAAAGGTCTTTACAAACTATTTTTCATCTGATATAATAGCACTATAAATAAGAAATGAAACGCCTAAGCGCCTGATTTATGGAGAGGTGTCCGAGTGGTTTAAGGAGCTAGTCTTGAAAACTAGTGATTCCGAAAGGGACCGTGGGTTCGAATCCCACCTTCTCCGTCAGTTAATCCCCTGCTATGTTGTATAGCGGGGTTTTTTGTGTCTTATTTAAAGGAGTAATAATTATTATGAATATAGAATATAAACAAGCCATTATCCACGTATTAGATGAAAAATCAAGTCAGCCCATTATTTCTAATGGTACTTTAGAAATTTATGCGGATAATGAAAGTTTTTTAACAAAACATATGTTAAATCTCTTTGATAATATAAATGTTTCACCAGCTCAATTCAATGATGATTCAGATTTATTGGATTTAATTGTTAACTTCCATGATGGATCTTTTTTAGATTTTTCAAAAATTGTAGCACAAAAGTTTTACGACTATATGCGTAAGCTTTCTTCTTTTCATGGTGGCGATCTCTTATTTACCCATTTTATAAAAGATGATCTTTCTTATCTCGGTATTTTTCTATTAAATTACAAAGATGAATTTACTCATAAAATAAATATTAATAGCGCCGGGACCGGAACTACAGAAATTATTAAGTGCCATGGTATTTTACCAAGCAAACAAAAAGTTACTGAGGCTGTTTTAATTAATTTAGAAACTAGACAGTTAAACATTCTAGATAAATCCAAAGAACCTTATCTTTGCGACCTTTTGGATTTAGATAAAGAAATGTCCATTAAAGAAAAGATAGATGTTATTGATGAGGCGACCAGGGAAATTATTTTAGAAAATTTTGATAATCCTACTGAAACTTTGGCTAATTTTAAAACGCACATAGCAACTAATATTATAGAACATAACGAAATACCCGTCCAAAAAATAATAGATGATACCTTTTTCGATTTGGATGAAATAAAAGAAGCTTGTCAATCTAGAATTTCGGAATACGGATTAAAGGATGACAAGATTGTAATAGAAAATGCTAAGGAAGCCAAGAAATATGTATCTCATCAAATTAAAACGGATACTGGTATAGAATTAAAATTACCTACTGAATTAGCTAATAATGTTAACGTTATCGAGTTTCTTCCTAACGAAGACGGGACCACGAATATTATTCTAAAAAATATTTCAGAATTTTTTAGTAAATAGATGAATATAATTCGACTAAATGGTATATAATAATGTTGTATCTTATTTAAGATATTTAGGATTAATATTTTATTTAGCGAATTAATCCTAAACTAAGACCACTGATAATATTTTATTTTTTGAATTTAAAATGTTGTCTCAAGGTGGTGATGCCCAGATTATTTCTGGGCAATTATTATGTGTAGCAATTAAGAAAGGAGGAATCGAGCATGGATAAGCTGAAAATGAAATTGTTCAAGACTCTTATACTAAAGTACATGAAAGAACATATAGTAATAACAACGGTATTAATTTTTCTAATATGTTCGATAATATGTAATATTGCATCGGAATTAATCATAGGCACGCCATATTACAACGATATAGTACATATATATCCGATAGCAATTTTAAGTAGCATACTTGATCCGAACGGCATAAGTAAGGCTATCATGGGAATAGTCGGCGCCATTGTAGCGATAAGTACGGACGTACTAATAGGATTTATAATTGGATTAATCATAAGTAAAATTGAAAAGATCCGAGATAAATCATTAATTATAGTACCAATTTTAGCGGCAGTGTATTTTATAGTAATTTGTTTCCAATGTATGCCAATTATATAAATTTTATTAGATCGGTCACTAGACTGGTCTTTTTTTTTTGCAATTTTACATTAAATTGCATTGTAGTTTTTTAATTCTATTGTAGAATGAATTGATATTTTGGGCTAAAAATATTTTTTTATATTCATCTTTTTCAACATTTTAAATAGTGTGATTAATTTTTTATTTATATTCTATTGACTTTGCAAGAATTTATTGTTATAGTTTCATAAAGTAATTATTATTAATAATTAAATTAGAGAGGAGTTTAAATATAATGAAATTTAATAAAATATTAAAGTCAGCATTATTTTTAAGTTTAATCTCAACGATGTTCGTTGGATGTTCGGGAGGAGAATCGGATACGATCAAAGTTGGCGGAAGTTTTGATGTTACAGGAGCGACCGCACAATATGGAATACCAGCAAACAATGGAGCGCAATTAGCCATTAAAGAGTATAATGAAACGGGAGGAGTTTTAGGCAAACAAATCGAGTACATATTTGAAGATAACAAAGGAGTCCAAACGGACGCTGCTAGTGCTTACAAAAAATTAGCAGACAGCAAGGATGTCATAGCATTTATAGGATCCGATATTTCTGGAACTACAGAGACAATTGCTAACTTAGCAAAAGAAGATGGAATACCCATGATTACGCCATCAGCCACAAAGATGGAGATCACATCTATTGGGCCAAATATATTTAGAGCTTGTTATATAGATCCGACACAGGGCGAAATTCTAGCCAATTTTGCGTCTGCTGAACTAAAAGCGGAGACGGCGGCTGTACTTATCAATAATGAAAGTGATTATTCTGTTGGCATAGCCGAGGCTTTCATTGAAGAAATAAGTGCTTTAGGCATTGACCTAGTGGCCGAAGTAAACTATGCTGCAGCAGATGTTGACTTCAAATCTATATTAGCTCCTGTTTTGAATACTAATCCTGATATTATTTTAATTCCAGATTATTATGAAACCGTTGCTAAAATAGCTCCCCAAGCCAGAGAAATTGGTATAGAAGGTACTTTTCTTGGTGGAGATGGTTGGGACGGCGTAACTGAAATGATCGGTACGAATGCTACTCCAATTAACGGTAGCTATTTTATTAATCACTATACTACAGAAGACGAATCAGAAATTGTACAAGATTTTATCACAAACTACACTGCTGAATACGGCGAAACTCCCAACGCTTTCGCTGCTCTCGGTTATGATGCAGCCCGCTTATTATTAGAAGGTTTTTCTGCAGCCGGTACTATCGAAGATAGCTCAACCGTTGTGACCGCTATCCAAAATATAGACGTAGAAGGAGTAACCGGACGAATAACATTCGACGAAAATCGTAATCCTCAAAAGTCTGTTGCTGTTATCGAGATAGTGGACGGCCAAAACAAGCTTCTTACAAAATTTGATTCTTCCGCTAAGTAAGTAACTTTTTAGACACGGTATATACTTACGTGTCTTTTTTTGGATTATATAAAAAAGGAGTTGAAATAATAATGGATTACATGACTTTATTTATCCAACAAGTTATAAATGGCCTACATATCGGTAGCATATACGCATTGATTGCACTCGGATATACTATGGTTTACGGTATTGTGAAACTAATCAATTTTGCTCATGGCGACATTATGATGGTTGGAGCTTATACAGCCTTTATTTTTATGACTACATATAATCAAAATATTATAGTAGCCTTAATTATCGCTGTTCTTTTTTGTTCAATATTAGGTTTTACAATTGAAAAAGTAGCCTATAAACCTTTAAGAAAAGCGCCAAGGATGTGGGCTTTAATTACAGCTATAGGTGTTAGCTTTTTTCTAGAATCAACTGTTATGGTTTTATTTGGGGCTAATCCAAAACCATTTCCGGCACCACAATCTAGCTTAATAAAAATTGGTAATTTACAATTTAGCCAGTTAATGATTATCTCATTAGTATTATCCGTAATTTTAATGTTATCCTTAGAACGCTTTATTCAGACAACTCGGCTAGGGAAAGCCATGAGAGCTTCTTCCGAAGACGCTGAAGCGGCGGCATTAATGGGAATTAGCGTAAACAAAACAATATCTACTGCTTTCATTATTGGTTCGGCCCTCGCCGCTATTGGCGGAGTTCTATTTGCTGTTGCTTATCCACAAATTAAGCCCATGATGGGTGTTATGCCTGGCCTAAAAGCCTTTATAGCAGCTGTACTTGGCGGTATCGGTATTATTCCTGGTGCTGTGTTGGGCGGATTTTTATTAGGTTTAATCGAATCTTTAACCAAAGGTTTTTTATCTGCTTTCTGGCCAGATGCAACATTATGGGCTGATGCTATTCTTTTTAGTATATTAATTTTAGTTTTACTTATTAAACCTTCTGGAATACTCGGAAAAAATATCAGAGAAAAAGTGTAAAAGGAGGCTATTTTCATGAAAAAATTAGTCAATCAAGTTAATTCTAAACTTATCAATCCGGCCAAAGAAAAGGTTGTCGATCCAATTAACTTAAGAATAAAAAAACAAAATAAATCCATGCAAAGATTTATTTATGCAAGTTTAACTATAGGTTTCGTTTATATTTTATTAATACTTGGAATGCTAACTGGCCTAATAGATAGCTATCTTAGCGGAATTATTGTATCCATTATGATAAATATAATTATGGCCGTTTCTTTAGCTTTAGTAACCGGTTATCTCGGCGAATTAGTTCTCGGCCATGCAGGATTTATGGCCGTTGGTGCGTATACAGCAGCAATTTTGACGATGCAATTAAATTTACCGATGATAATCGAGTTTCCTATTGCTATAATTTGTGGTGGGCTCTTATCTTCTTTGGTCGGTATAATAATCGGCATCCCTGCTCTTCGGCTAAGAGGAGATTATCTCGGCATAATTACATTGGGCTTTGGAGAAATAATCCGAATCATTTTAAATAATCTAGACATAACCAATGGGGCCAGAGGGTTATCCGGAATACCGCATTACAGTAACTTTAGTGTTACGTTTTTTGTAACAATAATCGTTATCGTAATATTATATAAATTAATTTCATCCAAAACTGGCCGTGCTATAGTAGCGATTAGGGATAATGAGATAGCGACAGACTGCATAGGAATATCAACATTTTTTTATAAAACCTTAGCTTTTTCATGCGCTGCTTTTTTTGCTGGGGTGGCCGGTGGATTATATGCACATTATCACACAGTATTAAATCCTGTAAGTTTTGGCTTTATGCAATCCATAGAAGTTTTAATTATCGTGGTTTTAGGTGGGATGGGAAATTTATTTGGCACAATAATTGCTGCTGTAATTTTAGGTATCCTAAATGAATTGCTACGCTCATTTAGCGAATATAGGATGATTATGTATTCGTTAATTTTAATTATAATGATGATATGCAAAGCTAAAGGGATTACATTAGCTATAATCAAAAGTAAATTTGCGAATAGATCGCCGAAAAAATCTAAAGGAGGAAAATCCGATGCTAGAAGTTTCAAAAATTAGTGTAACATTTGGAGGAATAAAACCTGTAGATGAATTCGATTTAAAACTAAATAAAGGTGAATTAGTCGGATTAATCGGCCCAAACGGTGCTGGCAAAACAACAGTATTCAATCTTTTAACCGGTGTATACACTCCCAGTCATGGCACTATAAAGCTAGATGGCAAAAATTTAACTCGTTTAAAACCTCATCAAATTGTAAAAAAGGGAATTACCCGAACATTTCAGAACATCAGACTATTTAAATCTATGACGGTAATAGAAAATGTTAAAGTGGCCTTTAATAATCAACTACACTATAGCCTATATGATCGGATATTTAATACAGTCAAGTATAATAAGCAAGAAAAATGGCTACATAAAGAAGCAATGTCACTTTTAAAAATTTTTGATTTAGACAATGAAGCAAATGAATTAAGTACAAATTTACCATATGGAAAACAAAGAAAATTAGAAATTGCTAGAGCCTTAGCATGTAAGCCTAAAATACTGTTATTAGATGAACCAGCAGCCGGAATGAATCCGAATGAAACCAATGAGCTTATGGAAACTATTCGGCTAATCCGAAACAAGTTCGATATAACTATTTTATTAATAGAACATGATATGCGCTTAGTTATGGCCATTTGTGAACGGTTAGTAGTAATTGAATATGGCAAAATTATAGCCGAAGGTACGCCAGAAGAAATTAGTAAAAATCTGAAAGTAATCGCAGCATATTTAGGCGAATAAAGGAGGTGTTATTATGTTAAAAGTTGAAAACATGAATGTATATTACGACAATATTCAGGCATTAAAAGACATAACTTTCGAAGTTGGAAAAGGTGAGATCGTAACGTTAATCGGAGCCAATGGATCCGGAAAAACTACTATACTTCAGGCTATAAGTGGTATGGTTACACCAAGATCCGGAAATATATTGTTTGCAAATCAGAGCGTAATAAATAAACCGTCTAATGAACTGTTATCATTAGGTCTTGCTCATGTACCAGAAGGTCGGCGAGTATTTTCGAAAATGACCGTAGAAGAGAACTTAGAATTAGGGGCCTATATCATTAAAGATAAAGATCAGATAGCAGAGGACAAGAAAAAAATGTTCATACAATTCCCAAGGCTTTTTGAACGAAGAAGGCAATTAGCTGGAACGATGAGTGGTGGAGAACAGCAAATGTTAGCCATGGCTCGAGCATTGATGTCTAGGCCATCCATAATGATTATGGATGAACCGTCTATGGGACTATCCCCCGTTTTAGTGCAAGAAATATTCAACATAATATTTGAAATTAATATGGAAGGAACCACAATTTTGTTAGTAGAACAAAATGCGAAAAAGGCTCTTCAAATAGCTAATCGAGGTTATGTACTAGAAACAGGAAAAATTGTTTTAACCGGAACTGGTAAAGCACTTTTAAAAGATGAAAATGTGAAAAAAGCTTATTTAGGTGGTTAAGCCGAGACTTTTTTAAACGAAGTCACACATTCTCCCCCCCTACCCCCTCTCCCGGAGGGGGGTCCCACTTCCCTTGAAACTAGTGGAAACTTAAAGGCACGCTTTCTCCCTCCCGGAGTGAGGCACCACTTCCCCCGCAATGTTGTGAAGACGGAGGGGGCACCGCTTCCCCACAATTTTGCGAAGACGGAAGGGGCACCGCTTCCCCACAATTTTGCGAAGACGGAAGGGGCACCGCTTCCCCACAATTTTGTGACAGCTCCACTTCCAGGCATACATGGGAACTTAAGCAAATTAACTATTATTACCACCAACTTAGAATTTAACGCCATTTTCCATTAAAATCTTGCGTACTTCTTTAATCTCGGCCAAAGTTTCTTCTTGCGAATCTACTTCAGGTGGCAAATGCTCCGGTAAAATTTCTTCCAATTCTTTGCCAAATCTATAAACAACCATTCCAGCATGACAATCATGGCCATATCCACAAGTATAGCATGAATTATAGGAATTAACTTGCATCTTAGCAATTGTTTTAATATTGCTAAAATTAAACGAATGTTCTATAACTCCTACTACTGGATCATGCATATCTCTTTTATAGCAAGTTGTAATTATAACACCTAATTTATCTTTCAATGCAAAATCACTTCTATGTCTAAATGAAAAAGTTCGTTCCAAACATGCATGGGCTAGAGCATTTATGGTACCAAAATAGTTTGGAGCGCCGAAAATAATTAGGTCAGCATCTTTCATTTTTTCGCCGATTTCGTTCCAGTCATCTTTAACTTTACAAGTATTGTCTGCAGCACATGCGGTACAGGCTATACAACCTTGAATCTTTTTTCCGGCCAAAGAAATAATCTCTACATCTTCTTTGCAATCTCGCAAAAGTTCTGTTATAGCTTGATGAGTCATTCTTCCTTTTCTAGGACTTCCACTTATAGCTAATATTTTCATCGTTTTCCTCCAAATGTTTTTTTATAGTTAAAATAACAAAAATTGTTCTACATATTTCATTTAGGCGGTTAACCAAAGGCTCTCTTTTTAGAAGAGCTGTCAGCGAAGCTGACTGAGAGGTTGTAGTTAAAATAATAAAAATTGTTCTACATATTTAGACCAGGATCGTTCCGAATGGGTGTCGCCGACACCAACATTAAGATCAATGTTTTCAATAGGCACGCCCAACTCCAATAACGTCCGAACATATTTTATCGTATCGTTTACATAAATTTGTGCTAACTCTAGCTCATTGGCCAAATGACCTTCTTCTGTACCGACATGGACAAAATATTTCATATGCTTATTCGCTTTATTGGTTTTTAAATAATCTATAAATTCATTGTTTTTATACACCCACGATGCTATAGAAAAAACTCCGACTTTTACAAATTTATCCGGATATTTCGATACAATAAATGCTGTAACTAATCCGCCCATCGAACTTCCGATTATAGAGGCTTCGGCCGTCCGATATTTACTTGCTATAAAGGGCATCAATTTTTCTACAAAAAATTCAGCATATTCGAATGCTTTTCCGCCTATCTCTTCATCACCGAATTTTATCGAACTGCTTTGCTTAAACGGTAGGTATTCTATGGCCCGTTCTTCTTCTGCATTGTCCATGGCCACTATTATATATCCTTCACTCTTTCCTTCTGCTTCTATTCTTGTTACCGTGTCTAATACTTCCCAGCTTCCAGTTCCAAAGGGACCTGAACCATAGAATACCGCTTTGCCATCATGAAAGTATACTACTGGATATGCTTTATCATCAATGTCATATTTATTTGGTAAATATACTCTTATCTTTCTGGTTATATTTTTTTTCAAATATGGTGTTTCTAAAATATGTTCTTCTATTTTCCACATATTTTTTTCTCCTTTCTATATAATTTAGATAAATTTTACAATAAAATAGCTTTTTTTGCAAGGGGCATAAATTTTTTATAAGCTTTATGCTTAATCAATTCACCAATTTTCTTTTATTTGCAATTTTTACTTTATAAAACGTCTTATTATTTTTTGCAAAATATTAAATTTTAGTCGTATTTCTTTAATACTGAACATAATATAGTTAGAGTTCATCTTTAGTCGATATAATTTATTTAAATATTTGCAATTTTAATTCTTTGAAATATCTTATTTTTCATAATTTTATATTTCAACTTGAATTAGTCTTATCAAAAAAAATGTAAAAGCTGACGGTATGTACTAAATTCACTTCGTATTTTTTTAAAATAATGCCTAATATTTTAATCATAAAATATGATTTACGATACTATAATAACTATAGAGAGTATCAAATATAATTTTAATTAATAATCAAATTCCTAATGAGTCATTTTATAACATTAGATAATATAAATTTAATAAAATTATAGAAGGGAGAATTAACCATGTTAAATAATAAGGTAAAAATCCAAGTTAGAAATTTACAAAAAAGTTTTGGGAAAACAGAAGTTTTAAAAGATATGAGTCTTGATATTCATGAAGGTGAGGTAGTCGTACTAATTGGACCTTCTGGAAGCGGAAAATCAACATTTTTAAGATGTTTAAATCACTTAGAAAGTGCTACTGGCGGAACAGTTTTTGTAAATAATGAAGAGGTTACTAGTCGACGAACAGATATAAATCAATTAAGAGAAAAAATAGGCATGGTGTTTCAACATTTTAATTTGTTTCCACATAAAACAGTAATCGGAAATATCACAACAGCACCCATAGATTTGAAAATTCTATCCAAAGAAGAAGCCTTTGAACGAGGAATGAGCTTATTAAAGCGAGTTGGATTAGAAACCCGAAAAGATGCTTATCCATCTCAATTATCCGGTGGCCAAAAACAACGAGTAGCTATCGCTCGAGCCTTGGCTATGAATCCTGAAATCATGTTATTCGATGAGCCAACTAGTGCGCTGGATCCAGAAATGGTTGGTGAAGTTTTGGCCGTGATGAAAGAGTTAGTATCGGATGGGATGACTATGGTTATCGTAACTCATGAAATTGGTTTTGCCCGTGAAGTAGCTGATAGAATAGTATTTATGGATAATGGCCATATTATTGAAATAGGATCTCCCGATGAAATTTTGGATAGCCCTAAAGAACGTCGTACCATAAATTTTTTAAACAAAGTTCTTTAACAATAAAAACCTCTCCAAGTTGGAGTAGTCCTAAATTTTAAGCAAAGTTCTTTAACAATAAAAAAACTCTCCGTCAACAAATCTGACTGAGAGTTTAGAGAGGTGTTGTTATTAAAAATTCGACATCATTGCAACAAATGAAGCCTGAACTTGTTTATAAGCATCTTCTACTGTTTTCGGCTGTACTGTAGACCATGACAATATTGAGTTTTGCCATGTAGCCCAAACTTGATTCCATTCTAAAACTCTTGGTCTCGGCACAGATTGCTTATATGAATTTATTGTAGCTACTATTATTTTCTTATTGGTTTCATCTATATCTGATTCTAAATAATTTTCCACGGATACATTTTCTAAGATTTTGCCAGTTTGATTAAATAGATCAGCAGCGTATTCTGGGTTTACTAATTCTTTTATCAGTTCTTCGGCCAATGCCATTTTTTCAGCATCTTCCTCGATTCTAGCATTTATAACTAGGCCCCATCCGCTCTGCCAATGTTTCAAAGTATCACCGTTTACTGTTACGTCAGTCAAGGCTAACACTTCCAGATCTTTTCCGGCATTTGTTTTTTCTAGCATACCAGTTGCACCCCATGGGCCGTCTATTCTAAAAGAAGCATCACCGCCGGATCTAATTTCTGATTCTATATATCCTATGTAGGCAGCAGAATCCCACAAATCTGTTGCAGCAGCATAATGACCCTGCCAATATTTAAATAACGATGCGAACATTTTTTGTTGTTGTTCTGTCAAATCCGAGTAATCTTTAACTAAATCACTGTATAAAATTTCTTGATCATTTCTGTCTAACAAGGTTAAACCTACCGCGTTGGTAAATGCTAATCCAAACCATGGTTCGCAAACCGGAACTAACATGTCTTCATAATTTAGATTGCTGAATTCTATCGGCCCGGTTATGCTAACTTCATTTTTTTCGGCATTCGCTTTATTGGCAAATACTATTAAAGTTTCTATATTAAAAGGAAATCCTAAATAATCTTCTCCAACTTTAAAGGAAGCACCTAGACCTGATTGAAAATCCGACCAACCACCTACTTCTTCAGCCATTTCTAAGGCGTTAACTTTGGCTAATACATCATTCCTTGCAAATGAATCGACTGTGTCTGCACCTATTGCAAATACATCCGGAACATCTTCGTTTGTTACTGTAGTCATGCTAATTAATTCATAAACATCGAACGAACTCAAATTATAAATTTCTATTTCGGCATTTGGATTCTCTTCTAACACTCTTCCTATGGCCGATTCATAATATTCTTTATGTAGTGGATCCACTTGTATGCTTATGCTCACTTTCTCATCCGTGTTACTTTCTTGTGCACAACCAACAAATAATCCTGTTAATATTAACGTTATACATCCAAATTTCTTCATTTATTATCTCCTTACCTCTTAAATTTTAAAAAAAATACGATGTCCTATACATATGTACACCTCATTTAATTCCTGTACTTTTACGCTCGACTTTCAATTGTTGATAAATCAACACTAATTTGCAATTGCTTTGTTATCTTAACGCAATATTATTATTATCTACTTAATTTTAGTATACATTCGCAAAAAATTCATGCTTAAGTTTTACTGTTCTTTCCTTATATTAGCACACTACTGCATGTTTTTCAATGCATTTATTGTTTTATTTATAAATAACTTCAGTGTTTTTATTCCTATTCTCAATCTCTCAGTCACTTCGTGACAGCCTTGCAGTATATATTAAAAATCATTTATACTAATATTACAACATAAAAAATCAGGAGGAACTTATGATTTCAAAAAAAATGCAAGAATTAGTAGCCGGTAGCTCAGTTATACGAGCTATGTTTGAAGAGGGCAAATTAATGGCCCAAAAATATGGTGCAGAAAATGTATTTGATTTTAGTTTAGGTAATCCAAATACAGCGCCACCGAATACATTGATAGAAGATATTTGCGATATATTGAAAAATAATCAATCTATCCATGGTTATATGAACAATTCCGGATATGAACAGACTAGAGAAACTATCGCACAATCTATAAATTGCAAAGACGGTCTTAATCTAAACTTTAAAAATGTTTGCATGTGCGTAGGCGCAGCAGGTGGCCTAAATATTATCTTAAAAACCATATTAAATCCTTTAGACGAAGTTATAGTCTTCGCACCATTTTTTAGTGAGTACAAAAATTATGTAGACAATTTTGATGGTCACTTAAAAATTATTCCGGCTAATCCACCTAGCTTCATGCCAGATCTGAAAGCTTTCGAGTCGGCTATAAATAAGAATACGAAAGCAATTATAATTAATACGCCGAACAATCCTACCGGTGTCGTTTACGACGATGATACTTTAGCCGGATTAGCCCATATATTAAATCGTAAGCAACAGGAATTTTCCCAGGATATTTATCTAATTTCCGATGAACCATATCGAGAAATCGTTTATGATAACATTAAAGTCCCTTCCATTTTAAAATTTTACGATAACTCTTTTATTGCGTATTCTTACAGCAAATCCTTATCTTTGCCAGGTGAACGCATCGGTTATGTTGTTGCTAACTCGGCCATGAAAGACTTGGACGAAATAATGTCTGCCCTAAATGTAGCAAACAGAATTTTAGGATTTGTAAATGCTCCGTCCTTATTTCAAAAGGTTGTTGAACGCTACGTCGATGCACCAGTTAATTTAGACTTATATAAATCTAACCGAGATATTTTATATAAGCATTTAGTTTCTTTAGGTTTTGAGATAAATAATCCGGACGGAGCATTTTATTTATTTCCTAAAAGCTTAATATCCGACGATGTAGCTTTTTGCAATGAGGCCAAAAAATTCAATTTATTATTAGTCCCGGGGAGCGCCTTTGGTTGTAAAGGATATTTTAGAATCGCCTATTGCGTAAGCCCCTCTACTGTTATTAACTCTCTTTCTTCTTTTACAAATCTTGTGGCCCATTTTAAATAAAAAAATCCACTAAATTATTTTAACGCTAAAGGAAAGGTTAGTACAATGGACAATATTTTTGATAAATTAAGCAAAACGTGGGATATAAATAGCGATAAGAATACTTATAAACAAGAAATATCTCATTTAATTCATCAACTCTATATACAGGATGATTTTGAAGACCTTATAATTCTTAGCCAACGCATCTTAGATTTATCATTTAAATTTAGTGTTTGTAAAATTCGATACGCAGACGCTCTTATCGGATCCGAATTAGTCTTGAAAGAAATTACAGAACTGCATGGTATATCCAAAATTTTTGTGTGTAACCAAGACTTTGTACATCCTGATAATTTAGCCAGTTATAACGACTCCATTCTCACTCTAAGCTTATGGTGCGAAATAATTAGATACAACGAAAATAATTCCTTAGAACCTATTGAACTTTTACACAATGGTCAACGTTTTGAAATTCAAAATCGACTTATTGAAGCCTATCAAATTATTGAAATTTGGGAACTAACCGGTGATAGATGGTATCGTTTCATTCAAATTGCAAAATCTATTTTACAACAATATGATAAGCAAAAAAGTTTATTTGAATATATTTGTGATTTATTCGGCCATTTATGTAATATCTTCATTTTTTATATAGATATAGATATGCCAATCTATTTAGAACGTTTTGTAAAATTGGTTGTACAAGAAAATAAATTAACTACCATACAAATACCAGATATAATTAATGCTCAGCCTCAAAATATTATTCTCTTCGATTTAGCTTTGGATATTTTAGAACAATGGTGTATCCTAAAATACCCATCCATAATAGAGCGAAGTAAACTAAACCTTTTAGTCAAAAATCGAGTTTTAGAGGATGGTTGTATTGACGAAACTAATATTATTAAAATCTTGCATAAGTGGAACGATCTAGAAGACATCGAGTTTAACTTTAAAATTTTAATTAACGATCTAACTATGTTACTTTTAGACAAAGACGATTCTCTAAAAATGGGTTGGGATACATTCAACTTAACTAAACATTTAATTTCTAATATGATGACTTATAACGAAATAAAAAATAGATGGTTTATAGAATTAGAAAGTTATGAACATTTTTTAGAACTAGTCAGTATCCATTTTAATTTGCAACTGAATTTAGCCAAAACATTTATAAATAATTTTGCTAATTATGAAATACGGCATCTATGAGCAATAGTAAATAAGATAAATATTAAAAAGCCAGTCCTTATTACTAAGGGCTGACTTCTTCTAGTTCTAAGTTTATGGGCATATCGTCTTGTAGATTTTTCACTACCTCTATTACAGATTGATTTTCGAATTTATTACTAATAAAAGTAACAGTTTGTGCAGTCACTATTGAAGCTATTACATAAACTGTTGCTATTAGTGAAATATTTTTTTTCACAATAAAGATGCCCCCTTTACAACTTATTTAATTTATTCAAGTTAACTAACTTATTAAAAGTATTGACAAAATTTTAGATCTATATACTTAGATAAATAGTTTGGAAAATTTTTTATTAGATAAACCTCTCAGTCAACTTCGCTGACACCTCCCTCTCCGAGGGAGGCACAAAAAAAGCCCACTCCATCTAGGCAGTAGGCTTTTGTAATTTTAATAATCGGGGTGACAGGACTCGAACCTGCGGCCTCCTGGACCCAAACCAGGCGCTCTAGCCAAACTGAGCCACACCCCGATAAAAGCGCGAGACGGGAGTCGAACCCGCGACCCTCTCCTTGGCAAGGAGATGCTCTACCACTGAGCCACTCGCGCACTTCTCTTTTACGTTCTTATAATAGCATAAATTGTCGACCTTTGTCAACACCTTTTTGAAAATTTTTTTATTAATTTTTCGACATCGCTTTTCATCCACCAATTTCACTCCATCATCTACTTATTTAATGCTGGATATTTCTTTCGCTCTCATTTCAAACCCTATTAATTTCCCATAAGCATTTTTTCGTCCACCATTTTTACTATATCATTTACACGTTTAAAGTTGGATATTTCTTTCGTACTAAATTCAAATCCATATTCTGTTTCTATATTCATAACTATTTGATATACATCCAAAGAATCAGCATTTAAATGTCTAACAAAATGACTTTTCGGCTTAATTTTGTCAATTGGTATGTTCAAATTACTACTAATAATTTTTTTTATAATATCAATTGTCATCTAATCACCATTTCATTTTTTGTATATTATATGTATTCTATAAGTAAATTGATCCACCTTTATTTAAAACCCTCAATAATCTATATGATAAATAGAATAAGAGGGCTTTTTCTTCAATTACTTCTCTTCTTCAAATTTCATACTTATTTTCTTCACTAAATCTGTCTTTATAAATCTTTCTACTTGTAGTATAGCTCCTTTTACTTCTTCGGATTTTGAATTTCCATGGATCTTTACTACTAAGCCTTTTAATCCTAATATTGGTGCTCCGCCTTTGTCGTTATAATAGAATTTGCTTTTTATATTCTTTAATCCGCTTTTCATCAATAGCGCTGCTATCTTTGTTTTAACACTTCTTGTAAACTCTTCTTTCATCATGCTAAATACCCAGTTTCCAAAGCCTTCCATGAATTTTAATATTACATTCCCAACAAACGCATCACAGACTACTATATCGGCTACTCCACTCGGTATTTCTCTAGCTTCTAAATTGCCCATAAAATTTATATTCTTATCTTCTTTTATTAATTTATAGGCCTCTTTTGTTAATTGATTGCCTTTCTCTTCTTCCGTTCCAATATTCACTAATCCGACGACCGGATTTTTCACATGTAAACATTCCTGCATATAAACTGTTCCTATTTTTGCAAACTGATATAAAAATTCCGGCTTTGCATCTACGTTTGCGCCACCATCTACTAGCAAAGAATAACCTTTTTTAGTTGGCATTAACGGTGCGATTACTGGCCTCTTTATCCCTCTTAATCGACCCACGACTGATGTAGCCCCCGCTACCAATGCTCCAGAATTTCCTGCGGATATTATTCCTTTTACTTTTTCATCTCTCACTAAATGTAATCCAACCGACATCGATGAATCTCTTTTCGTTCTTACGGCTGAAAATGAGTCTTCCATCGTTATTATATCTTTTGCGTCTTGGATTTCTATCCTACTTTTATCTACTTTGTATTTATCTAATTCCTTTTTTATAACATCTTCTTTGCCGACCAATACTAATTGTACTGTACACTTTTCTTCTTTTAACGCTTCGACACACCCTTTTATTATTTCACTTGGTGCGTTGTCTCCGCCCATGGCATCTATAGCAATCTTTATCATTTTCTTATCCTCCTTTTCAAGTACATTATGCATTTATTTATTCAAAAAAAAGACAGCCGAAGCTGCCTTCTAAATTAGTCTAATCTATCTTAATAACTTCACGTCCAGCATATGATCCGCACGCTTTACATACGTGATGTGTCATCATAAGCTCTCCACATTTTTTACAAGAAGCTAAGTTAAGCGGAGATAGTTTCCAGTTAGCTTTTCTAGAGTTTCTTCTCGCCTTAGACGTTTTTCTTTTTGGTACTGCCATTTTTTTACACCTCCATTTTTACCACTTACGGCTATTATATATTATTTAGAGGTATTTTGTCAACTTAATATCTGCTATTTATTGCCTTTTTTGCTAAAGCTTTTTAGATATTTCGACACTTTTTCCTTATACCCTACTAAACTTTTTTCGATTTGTTGTATTGATTTCTTCATATCCATTTTATCCATTTTGCGTATACCTCCGTATAACTTCATCCATAGTTAATTAGTTGTTAGTTGGCTATTTCAAAATTATCCATAGTTAATTGGTTGTTAATTGGCTATTCCAAAATTTTAATACAATCTTCTGCGATCATCAATTCTTCATTGGTTGGAATTAAGAACATTTTAATTTTAGATTCTGGTTTTGTAAGTTCCATTTCTACGCCACGACTTTTATTTTTTTCAGGATCCAATTCTACACCTAAACCTTGCAGTAAATCAGCCATTTCAGATCGCATTTCCGTATTATTTTCGCCTAAACCGCCCGCAAAGCAAATCGCATCTACTCCACCTAATAAGGCTATATAACCACCGATATAAAATGTTAATCTATGCTGAAAAGCATCCATTGTCATCCTACATACAGGATTTCCATTTTTTACGCCATTCTCTATTTCTCTGAAATCACTTCCTATTTCAGATAATGCTAAAGCTCCTGACTTCTTATTCAGAATTTCGTCCATGTCATG
This sequence comes from Candidatus Epulonipiscioides saccharophilum, assembly GCA_002007295.1. Lineage (GTDB taxonomy): Bacteria > Bacillota > Clostridia > Lachnospirales > Cellulosilyticaceae > Epulonipiscioides > Epulonipiscioides saccharophilum. The sequence continues at coordinate 28,869 of LNZM01000022.1, forward strand.
TGCGCTAATTCCTTCTTTGTCCATTAAATATGGTATTATGGCCGGATCTATGTCACCAGATCTGGTTCCCATTATTAGGCCTTGTAATGGTGTCATTCCCATTGAAGTATCTATCGATTTTCCGCCTTTTACTGCACAAACCGATGCTCCGTTTCCTAAATGACATACAATAATTTTTGTTTCTTCTATTGGTTTACCTAACATTTTTGCCGCTCGTTGAGATACATAATTGTGCGATGTTCCATGAAATCCATATTTACGTACTCCGTACTTCTCATAAAAGTGCTTCGGTATTGCGTACATAAACGCTTTCGGTTCCATCGTTTGATGAAAGGCTGTATCAAACACTGCGATCATCGGAACTTTCGGCATCAATCTCTTACATGCAGAAATTCCTAGTAAATTAGCCGGATTGTGCAATGGTGCTAATTCCGAACAGATCTCTATAGCATGAATTACTGACTCGTCTATTAATACCGACTCATTAAACTTTTCTCCTCCGTGAACTACTCTGTGCCCTACAGCGCCGATGTCTTCAATCGAGCCAACACACTTAGTATCTCCAGTTGTCAACATTTCAACCATTTTTTGAAGTGCCATTTCATGGTCGGGGAAATCACACATAACTTTTACTGCTTCAGATCCTTCTGTAGTGTGCTTTATAAAAGAGTCATCAATCCCTATTCTTTCGCAAATTCCCTTTGCTATTATACTTTCATCCACCATATCCAGTAACTGATATTTTAACGAAGAACTTCCACAATTTACTACTAATACTTTCATTTATTAATCTCCATTCTGCCACGTGGAATTTGCCACATGAGTCTTACTTTTAAAATTTTAATACGTGAACTTACCACGTTGGTCTGACCATTTAATATTAACGTTTAACAAAATTTTCATCTTTTTGTTTTAGTAGTTTATATTAATTTCTATCTATATTATATTATAATTATATAATAAATAATAAATTATATATTGTACATTATCTATTATATTGCATAATATCAATATTTAGTACATTTATCAATAACTGTTGCTAACATTTAGTAGTTATGATTCTCGTCGCATAGAAGAAAGTAATTGCTACAAAATCCTCTTAAGAATATTATTCTCCTTCACATTGCAGGGCGGTAATCGCCACTACATAAACTATATCTTCAGCGCTACATCCTCTGGATAAATCGTTTACAGGTTTTGCTATACCTTGAGTTAACGGACCGTAAGCTTCAGCTTTAGCTAACCTTTGAACTAATTTATAACCGATATTACCTGCATCTAAATTTGGAAAAATTAATACATTTGCTCTACCTTTTAATTCACAATTCGGAGCTTTGGCCGTACAAATTTCAGGAACGATAGCCGAATCCAGCTGTAATTCACCAGAAATTAAAAGATCGGGACATAATTCTTTGGCCAGTTTTGTAGCCTGCACCATTTTGTCTACGTCAGCGTGAGCTGCGGATCCCATTGTTGAATGAGAAAGCATTGCAACTTTTGGCTCATGGTGAGTTAAATGCCTAAAGCTTTCGGCCGAACTTTTCGCTATCGCTGCCAACTCTTCGGCGGACGGACTTTGATTTAACCCGCAGTCTCCGAAAACAAAAACTCCATTATCACCGTACTCACAATTTGGTACTATCATCAAGAAAAAGGCTGAAACTATTTTTGTTCCTGGTGCCGTCTTCAATATTTGTAACGATGGTCTCAAAACATTAGCTGTAGAGTTTGCGGCACCGGCCACCATACCGTCTGCTAAACCTTTTTTAACCAGCATAACGCCCAAAAATAATTCGTTAGTTGTTAACAGTTCTCTTGCTTTTTCTAAAGTCAAACCTTTGGACTTTCTCAATTCATATAATGCAATTACATATTCATCCATTTGTTCAAAATTATTCGGATCTATTATAGTCGCTTTGGATAAATCTAAGTCTGCTGCATCTGATTTAATTTTTTCTGGATTACCAATTAATATTAACTTCGCAAACCCCTCTTTTAATATTTGATCCGCCGCTTGTAATGTTCTCATATCGTAGCTCTCAGGCAATACTATTGTTTTTTGCAACTTCATTGCTATTTCTTTTGCAGAATCCAAAAATGATAACTCTGTACCATTGGCCTCGTCTTTTCGTTGTGAACTTTGATTTATTAATTGTTTTTTTACCGTTTGTTTTACAGTATCTAAAACTGACATCTATTAAAAACCCCCTTTACTTATAACCACTAGACAATTAAAATGTATACTTCAAAAATTTATTATACCTAAAATTTGTATTGTATACAATACCTATTTTCATTTTTCAAGGAGATTTTCATGTACATCACAGCTATCATAGCAGAATATAACCCTTTTCATAACGGTCATTTATATCAACTATCAAAAATAAAAAAAGATTTAAAGTCTAATTATATTATTTCAATCATTAGTGGTAACTTCACTCAACGTGGATTACCCACCATAATTGATAAATTTCATCGCACAAGAATGGCCTTAGCCTCTGGAGTAGATATGGTAATCGAATTACCCACAATACACGCAACAGCTAGCGCCGAATTTTTTGCACGTGGAGCTATCTCTATATTAGATAAATGCAACATAGTAAACTCACTTTGTTTTGGAGCCGAAAGTCCGGATTTAGAATTATTTAGACAAATATCCGAATTATTGTTAGACGAACCATCCGGCTATAAAATTCATTTAAATGATTTATTAAAGTCCGGGTATAGTTATCCAAATGCAAGAAGTCTTGCTATTTGTAAACATTTTAACAATCCTTCTTTAGAACAATTTATATCTAGCCCTAATAATATTCTTGGTATAGAATATTTAAAAGCACTCCAATACTATTTTTCCCCAATTTTACCAATTTCTATACAACGAGAAAGAACAAATTATAAAGATAAAACAATTTATTCCAATTTAGCGTCTGCTTCTGCTATTAGAAAAGCCTTGGAAATCAACGAAATTGAACAATTAGCAAATGCTATGCCAAAAGAATGCTTACAGATATTACTAGAACATAAATATCCGGATATGAATAAACTGCATGATTTAGTGTGCTATAAATTAATGGCTAGCCCAAAGTCTGAAATCTACTCTACCTTTGATGTGCCCAAAAACTTAATTAATTCTCTCTATAATTCTCTCGGCCAAGTAACAACGTATAGATCTCTCGCCGAAAGACTAACTTCTAAAACCTATTCCAAAGCAACCGTATATAGATCGCTTCTAAAAATTATTTTAGGGATTTATCCGGATAAATTTGACGGTGATTATGTAAGGGTCTTGGGTATACGAGAAAGTAGTAAAAATCTTTTATCTTTGCTATATAAAAAATCTAAGATTCCTATTATAACCAATGCAAAAGCAGCTACGAATAGCCATTTTTCTGATAAACAGCTTAACTCTTTAAATACGGATATTTTGGCCACCAATTTGTACAGTATATTAAATGGCGATAACATTCTATATAATGCTGATTTTAATAAAAAATTCATCATCTATCCATCTTAATCATATCAGAATATTTTATTTGCTAACAGCCAGCCACTTTTATTATTTTTTCTTTGCTGACAATCAACTCTAATTATTTTTAAATTTTTCTCAACATCTCTATATCTAAACGCTGGGCTATACTTTTATCCGAATATCTATTCTAATCGCCGGACTGTCCTTTTATTCACCAAGCTTAGGCAAGGAAGCCCTTGCCTTTAGGCGTAGGGAGGAATTGCCCTAACTCCTTGCATTACTTTATTTTTTATGATATTATAAAGACAAATTAAATTTGAAAATTATTGAATTTATAATATCTACTATTTTAGTATTTGTTATTTCTTCTACCTTTTTCATCAAGTCACCTCATGTATTAAGCATATGCATTATTTCATTCGGAACATACTCGGTTACATCCTTTTTAAAATACATAAGCTCACGTATCATACTCGAACTAATGAAACAATATTTTGGATCGGCCACCAATAAAAATGTTTCTACCCCTTCTTTTAAACTATTATTTATCAACGCCATATTTTGTTCATACTCAAAATCTTTGGAGTTACGAACACCTTTTATAATTATATTTGCACCTACTTTTTCTGCAAAGTCAATCAATAATCCATCATAAATATAAACTTCTACGTTGTCCATATTTTTGGTTGCCGACTTAATCATATCTAAACGTTTTTGGACCGGAAACATCCCATCTGCTTTATTGTGATTGTGCCCTATCGCTACTATAACCTTCTCAAAAAATTTGCTGGATCTAGAAATGATGTCCATGTGCCCCATCGTAATCGGATCAAAACTCCCTGGATAAACTGCTGTTTTCATTTCATATCAAATCCTTTCAAAAATGCTTAGCCTAGTTGTTGGATATATTCTTTCTTTAATTAAGTTTAATTTATTTTCAAAAAATATAGTCGGCGCATTCGTAGCATCTTCTATAATTAGTTTGCCTCCTGTAACTAAAATATCATTTGTTAATAGAAAATCAACTATTTGATTCAACTCTGGATAATGATATGGTGGATCCATAAAAATTATATCAAAATTTTCCTGCTGCTGTTTGATGAATTTTAAAGCTTCATGAATATCTATTTTATACGTTTTTGTCAAGTTTTGCAACCTAATTTTTGATAAATTTTTCTCCAAAATTTCATATGCTACCTTATTTTTTTCTACAAAAGTAACTTTATTTGCACCTCGACTTAGGGCTTCTATGCCAATTTGTCCACTGCCACTAAAAAGATCTAAAAAATTCGAATCAATTAAGTCAAAATTTATTATATTAAATAACGTCTCTTTTATTCTATCTGTTGTTGGTCGGGTGTTTAATCCATCCGGTGTAAATAATGTTGTTCCTCGAAATTTTCCACTTATAATTCTCATAAATATTCTTCCTTTTATATTATTATTCTTAACCTCTCAGTCGAGGGGTTCTTATGGTGCTCTAACTCCGTACTTTGCATACTAAGATTAATAACAAAAACTTTTATGCACACTTTCTCCCTCCGTCAGCTAACGCTGACACCTCCCTCCCGGAGGGAGGCACCGCTACCTCGCAATTTTGTGACTTCTTAAGTTCCCGCTTATGCCCCTGGAGGGAGAGCCTTAATCTACTGTAATTTTTTTGGTGGCTAATCTTTTTTCTGTGCTCTCCTTTAATAATTTATAAATTACTGCTGCTAGTGGTACACCTATGATCATTCCGGCCACGCCTAAAAAGCCAGAGCCGATTACGATCGCTAACATTACAAAAACTCCTGGTAGTCCGATCGAATCTCCAACCACTCTCGGATAAATTATGTCCGCATCTATCCGTTGTATAACTAGAATGAATACTATAAACCATACGGCTATCATAGGGTCACTCGGATTATCCATAAGCACTATAAATGTTGTTGGTATAGCTCCAAAAATTGGGCCAAAAATCGGAATAATATTTGTCACTCCAATTATTACACTAACTAAAACTGCATACGGTAATTCAAAAATTAGCATGCCGACAAAGCATAATATACCTAAAATAAAAGCTTCTGTGATTTGACCGCTAATAAAATTCGTAAATGCATCGTTTGTAACATTGGATACATATAAAATTTTGTCTACTTTTGCTTTTGGTAAAAAGGCGTATAAAACCTTTCTAATTTGCCTAGATAATTTTTCTTTTCCGGCTAAAAAATAAATTGAAAAAATAACAGCAAAAATTGTATTCGTTATGCTCGACGTAATTGCTGCTATAGCATTTAAAACGGCTGGTATCATATCAGTTAAAATTGCAGTGACAAAGTTCACAATACTCATCCAAGCATCTTCTAACTGACTATAAACTTGTTCGTCCACGGATGCAATCACAGTATTATCTATGCCCTTCAAATAAGTTTCTAAGCTCGTTAAAATTACTTGAATCTGAGAAGGTACAGTAGCTAGAAGTTTTTGTATACTTTCCCATAATTGAGGCACAACTAATATAGTTATTATGCTCACAACACAAATAACTATTACATATGATAACACTAATGACATAGTTGATTTTACGGATTGTATAATATGTTTATCTTTTTCACTTATTTTAAATAATTTATATCTAAAGAAATTGTAAGGTCCTTTTAATATATACGCTATAATAAATCCGGTGGTTACCGGTGCGAATATTGTAAGTAATATTTGCCATGTGTCTTTGACAACATGTAAATTTAAAATAATTAAGTATAACAATACAGCATAAGTTATGATAATCATATATTCTTTGATTTTTTTATTGTCCATTATTTCACACTCCTTTTCTTTAATTAGATTTTCATGATTATATCACAAAAAACCAATCTATTGCAAACATTTTATTCCATAAATGAAAAAAACTACCGTCTTATGTTTAACGGTAGTTTTTAATCTCTTCGTCAGCTAAAGTTGGTACCTATTCAATCTCTCAGTCAGCTAAAGTTAGTACCTATTCAATCTCTCAGTTAGCTAAAATGGTACTATTCAATCTCTCAGTTAGCTAAAATGGTACTATTCAATCTCTCAGTTAGCTAAAATGGTACTATTCAATCTCTCAGTTAGCTAAAGTTGACACCTCTTAACCTCTCAGTCAACTTCGTTGACAGCTCTTCTAAAAGGAGAGCCATGGCGGAGAGGCTGATCGGAGAGCCTATTTATTCTTTACTATATGTTTCTACTAGTTTAACGACGGAGTCTGCTTCCTCCGGATTTTTTATACCTCTAACTTTAAAGCTCATGCCTTTTGCAGACATGTTTTCTAATATAATTGGTATTTCGTCAGCCATTACTCCGATTATTAATCTTTTCCCTGCATCTTGGATTCGTTTTAAGGTAGATAAATAAGTCGATGCTTTTGGTTGACCGGCTACATGGGTCCACTGAATAACTTTTAATTTTTCAAAACTCAATAAAATATCTAGATGCCTTTCTTGTTCTATACCATCAAAATGGTATATTGGATAATCCAAAAAGTCAATCTGCTCCTTTAGCTCATCATAAACAAATTCTTGGAACATATCTCTGGAAAACATAACCGACATGTCACATTGCATTTGAGCCATTTTTCCTGGGGCCAAAAGATGCATCCATGAATGACAAGATCCATTATTGACTTCTTTTAATGCGTTGTAAAATAATTCTGTACTTTCTTTCCAACCTTTGTTTACAATTTTTATTGCATGCTTTAGTTCATCTGGATCGGAAATCATGTCCATTAGTACATTGTCAGAACCGTATAGGTGGCCGATAGCATCTAAAGTTCCGCAGCTATCTGGCATTCCCACAAAATAATCTCCTTTCGATAAGTCGGCCAAATCCGATGCTATCTTTACATGCTTTCTCATAATATCCGGCCTAAAGCTGTTATCACAATCTTCTAAGCTCTCCCATACTGGATCGAACCACAATGTTTCGGACGATAATGTCGGTACAGATCCAAAGAAGTGGCAGTGCCCACTTGTTCCAAAATTTAAAAATATGGCCGGTATTGCGTCTCCAGCATAGTAGGTGTTTTCCATTCTTCTTATGTTAGCGTCATGTATTGTTTGCGGATCAAACCAAAATTTCTCTAAATAGTTTTTATCATTTCCATATTTTTTTTGGTCAAATAAACTATTATTTATTCCTTTTTGCTTTGGTACCTCCATTGATACTAAAGCTCGATCCATTAATTCATTGGCCCAAAATGCATCCATTCTTTTTCTAACGATATCAATATCTTCTTTAAATCTCATATTTTACTCTCCTTAATATTATATTATCTGGATGTTTATTATAAATTTACCCCATTTTATCCCAAAATATGTTATAACATTTGATTTTATTTTAAATTTTCCTTCGTTAAGTGGACCTATTATAAAATAACTGAATGCGTAGAGCTAGTGGGCTGATTTTAACTTATTTTTATCTTAATTATACTAAAATTTATATGTTTTAACCAAAAAAAATCGCTTTTGGGCATTGACAATTTGGTCTATTTAACCTTATATTTGACAAGTAATTACTTTTTTAAAGGAGGAAATTATGAAAATTATTACAACTACTAGGCAACTTCAATGGCAAGAATTATCTACATCAGGTTTAGACACAATTAAATCCACTCTCTCAATTAAAGATGCGGGACAACTATGGGATGGTTTTGGAGGATGTTTTAACGAACTTTCACAAATAGCCTTATTAAAATTACCCGAAGATCAACGAAAAGAAGTTTACGATTTCTTATTCAGCAAAAACGTAGACGGCCTTAAATTCGATTTTTGTAGAATCCCTATCGGTGCTTCTGATTACGCTGAATTTTGGTATTCTCATAATGAAACAGACGGCGATTATGAAATGAAAAATTTTTCTATAGAGCGTGATCATAAATATTTACTTCCTTATATCAAAGAAGCTCTAAAAAGAAATCCATCCATGAAATTTTTCGCATCGCCATGGAGTCCACCGGCTTGGATGAAGTATCCAAAGGCCCATAATAACGGTACTTTGCTACAAACCGACGAAAATTTGAAAGCTTATGCTTTATACTTGGCCTTATTCATAGAAGCTTATGAAAAAGAAGGGGTTACGATTCATCAATTACACATTCAAAACGAGCCTGTTTCTAGCCAAAAATTCCCGTCATGCATTTGGACTGGTGAAGAATTTTCAAATTTTATAGCAAACTATCTTGGCCCTATTTTTAAAGAACGTAATATCAAAACTAAAATTTGGTTAGGTACTTTAAATGGTCCGGAAACAGATAATCGCAAATTATATACTCGCTATGATAACTATGCCAATCTTGTTCTTCACGATGAAGAAGCTTATCCTTACATTGAAGGTGTATCTTATCAATGGGCCGGGAAATATGCGTTAGAAATAACAAGATCTGCGTTTCCAGAAAAAAAATATATGCAAACCGAAAATGAATGCGGTGACGGAACAAATAGCTGGAATTATGCTATGTACATTTTTGAGATGTTTCACCATTATATTTCCAACGGAGTTTGTGCATATATTTATTGGAACATGGCGTTACCTCCTGGTGGAGCAAGTACATGGGGATGGCATCAAAATAGCATGATAGATATAACATCAGAGCATTATAAATTTAATTATGAATATTATGTAATGAAACATTTTGCAGCCTTCATTCAGGTTGGTGCACAACTTCAAATCTTGGATGGCCACTTTAATGCTACATCGATATGTTTTAAAAATCCGGATAACTCTCTTGTTCTTATATCTAAAAATCCATTTGAAAGAGAAGTAGAATTTGAATTTGAAGGTCAAACAATTATTTTACCTCCATTTTCTATCAACACAATTTTATTTTAAATATAAAAGAGACGTGGCTTTTATTTTACCACGTCTCCCAAACTAAAGTATTTCAATCTATTCTATTCACTCTATGCTACTTGATACTTTGTCCTATTGTGCTTGCGGAGCATCCACTGGACAAACACTTGCACATGCGCCACACTCAATACATTTTTCGCTATCTATTACATATTTGTTAACGCCTTCTGAGATACACTCTTGAGGACATTCAGATGCGCAGGCACCACATGAGATACAATCATCGTTAATTACGTATGCCATATTTAACAACCTCCTAATGTTTATATTGTTTATTGTTATACAGTATTATATATAAAATCGTTAAGTTAGTCAATTATAATTTTTAATACCAATTTCATTGCCAATTGCATAGTTATTTTTCAAGCCAATTTACTACTAATTGCATAATTATTTTTTACGCCACTTTACTGCTCGCATAATTATTTTTTACGCCTCTTTACTGCTCGCATAGTTATTTTTCGAGCCAATTTATTGCTAATTGCATAATTATTTTTTACGCCTCTTTACTGCTAATCGCATAGTTATTTTTTCAAATTTTTTAAGGCTTCGATTGCTTCTTCAAAATCTTGTTTGGCAGCCTTTTTGTACCATCGTTCTGCTTTATTTATGTTAATAGGATAAACGATACCCTGCTCATAACATTGGCCTAAAAGATATTGAGCGATAGCGTTATCTAATTTGGCGGCCTTTTCTAAATATTCTACAGACTTTTCCCAACTGTGCATTACGCCTATTCCGGATTTATAGCATTCGGCCAATTCCAAATACGCATCGTCACTTCCATTATCGGCGGCCGCTCGTAGCCAAAGTACTCCATAGAAATCACTTTGTGGTACGCCCTCACCACCTAAGTAAAATGCACCCATCATAACTTGTGCCAGTGCTAGATTTTGCTCTGCGGCTTTTCTGCAAAGTTCTACAGCCTTTCGTATGTTTTTTTGTACTCCTTCACCCTCATAATAGCACATAGCTAAATTCATTTGAGCCATAGGATCTTGTAAATTAGATGCTTTTTTAAAATATTCAATAGCTTTATTTTTATTTTTTGCTACTCCATCCCCTTCTCGATAACATTCACCCAAGTCATTTAATGCTAGTGTATGGTTTTGTTTAGCAGCTTTTTCGTATAATTCTATAGCTTTATGAATATCGTCTTTTACGCCCTCACCAAATTTGTAATATAAGCCTAAATTATATTGCGCTTCGGCCAGTCCTTTATTGGCAGCACGTTGATAATATTCAAAAGCTTTATGTTTATTTTTATTTACTCCTATACCAGCTTCGTAACAATCACCCAAATTTAATTCCGCTTTTGCATAACCTTGTTCTGCTGATTTTTCATACCATGAAAATGCTAATTTAAAATCTCGTTTAATTTCAAATCCATACTCATAGCATTCACCTAAATTATTTTGAGCCTCCGCATTACCATTTAAAGCATCTTCCATAATTTCATTTAGAATACTATTTAACGTTAACATTTCTTCGTCTCTATCCGAAATGCTCAAATGCTCCATATTATAAATTTCTCCTTTAGGATGAGAAATTTTATTAATAGCAGTCGGCGTTCTCGGAGTCGTTTTTTGCTTTTTAAATTCAATAATTGATGCCATATTTTTCATTCCTTTTCTTAATCTTAGTTTATAAATGATTTTATACTAACAAAGTATTAACTTGGCCAAAGTATTGTATGTTATACTAAAAAGAATTCATTGGGCCAAAGTATTCTAGACAGCTAAAAAGTATTAACTGGGCCACAGTATTCTATATTATACTAAAAAGTGTTAACTGGGCAAGGTATTCTATGCAACTAAAAAGTATTAGCTAGGCCAAATTATTCTAGACAGTTAAAAAGTATTAGCTGGGCTACGGTATTCTAGACAGCTAAAAAATATTAGCTGGACCACAGTGTGATATATATTATAGTGCGACACGTTGCGATATGAAAAGTATCGTCTAAATCTTGAAATATAAGATTAAAAGAACTAATAATCTGAACAATCGAATGATAGGGTAACGCCTTGA
>LNZM01000023.1 GCA_002007295.1 Candidatus Epulonipiscioides saccharophilum
TATGAAAAGAAGTAGTGGAATTATTATGCATATTTCTTCACTTGGAGAGAAATATGGTATAGGGACATTTGGTAGAGAAGCATATAGATTTGCGGATTTTTTGGATCGTGCAGGTCAAAAATATTGGCAAATATTGCCATTAGGACATACTAGTTATGGAGATTCTCCATATCAAAATTTTTCAGCGTTTGCGGGTAATCCATATTTTATCGATTTTGATCTATTAGTCGAAGAAGAGGGCTTGCTAGTTGAAGAAGACTTTAAGTATAGAGATTTTGGCGACAATCCGAAAAAAGTAGATTATGAAAAATTATTTAATGAAAGAGTAAAAGTATTAGAGATAGCTTATAAAAATTCTAAAGGCAAATTAGATGCCCAAATTAAAGCATTTAAAGACGAAAATTATTTTTGGTTAGATGATTATGCTTTATTTATGTCTATAAAAGAAAAGATGGATTATGTAGCATTTACAGAATGGCCGGATGATATAAGATTCTATCAAGAAGAAGCTGTATCTAAATATAAGATGGAGTTAAAAGACAGGATCGGATTTTGGGAGTTCGTACAGTACGAATTTTACAAACAATGGACAGAATTAAAAACTTACGTTAATAGTTTAGGTATTCAATTTATTGGCGACTTACCGATATATGTAGCATTTGACAGTGCCGAAACATGGGCTACACCACATTTATTTAAACTAGATGAAAATAAAGTACCGACCGTTGTAGCCGGATGTCCGCCAGACGCATTTTCTAGTACAGGTCAATTATGGGGCAATCCTATTTATAATTGGGATGCTATGGAAGATGATAATTATTCATGGTGGATAACAAGAATCAAGCAAAATTTATTATTATTTGACGTTATCAGAATAGATCATTTCAAAGGCTTTGAATCATTCTGGGAAGTGCCATACGGCGATGAAACAGCACAACATGGCAAATGGGCCAAAGGACCTAAAATGCGATTATTTAATGCTATAAAAAAAGCTTTGGGCGACATAGAGATTATAGCAGAAGATTTAGGTTATATAACAGAGGAAACTAGAGAAATGGTTCGAGAAACCGGATACCCTGGAATGAAAGTATTAGAATTTGCATTTGATTCTAGAGAAACTAGCGATTATATTCCTTATGAATATGATCATCATTGCGTAGTTTATACTGGAACGCATGATAATGACACCTCAATTGGCTGGATAGAAACTAGCGGAGTAAAAGAGGATGTAGAATTAGCTAAAGATTATTTACAACTAAATTTAGCTGAAGGTTATAACTGGGGCTTTATCCGTGGTGCATTTTCTAGCACAGCAAATGTAGCCATAACTCAAATGCAAGACGTTCTCGGCCTAGGTTCAAAAGCTAGAATGAATATTCCTTCTACTTTAGGCGGTAACTGGACTTGGAGGGTTAATCCGGATTTACTCACTACCGAATTAGCTGAAAAATTATATGCTATAACTAAGTTATATGGTCGCCGTAAAAAAGGTTCAAGTATAACTAAGCGTAGGTTAGATAAAAAAGCTGTGTTAGCCAGCATGGCCACTTATGCTAAAGTTAAATATGGTAGATCTATCGAACATGCAGATTATAAAGAAATTTTAAATTGTTTAGGTCTCGCTCTTTTGGAACAAATCCAGGATGATATAGACAAAACTAGCGAACTTTACGATAAAACTAAAAGAGCCTATTATTTCTCTGCAGAATATTTGATGGGTCGTGCATTAGGTAATAACTTAATATCTTTAGGTTTATACGATGAAGTTAAAGAAATTTTGGAACAATTGGATATCGATATTAACAAAGTTGAGGACGCAGAAGACGATGCTACACTCGGTAACGGTGGCCTCGGCCGATTAGCTGCTTGCTTTATGGACTCTGGAGCTTCTTGTAATTTACCTCTTATGGGCTATGGTATTAGGTATAGCAATGGTTTATTTAGGCAAATTATCCGTGATGGTGCACAATACGAGGTGGCCGATAATTGGGGTAGTGATCCATTTAGTATAAGAAAAGATTATTTAGCTGTCGATATAGAGTTTAACGGCGAAACAATTAAAGCTGTTCCTTACGATATGCCTATCATTGGTTATGGAACTTATAACATCAATACTCTTAGATTGTGGAAAAGTGAGCCTATAGTTAGCTTTAATTTCACTCTATTTAATGCTCAACGTTATGATGATTCGGTACGTGAAAAATGTAGGGCTGAAGATATTTCTAGAGTACTGTATCCTAATGATTCAAACTGGGAAGGTAAACGCTTAAGATTAAAACAGCAATATTTCTTAGCTAGTGCGTCCCTTCAGGATATTATTAGAAGCCATAAAAATAATCATAGCGATATGCGAGACTTTGATAAATGGCACGTAATTCAATTAAATGATACTCATCCTACTATATCTATCCCTGAATTTATTAGACTTTTAGTAGATCAAGAAGGTATAGAATTTGACGTAGCATTAGGGCTAGCTAGAAAAGTTTTTGCTTATACAAATCATACTATCTTACAAGAAGCTTTGGAAAAATGGGATATCAATTTATTAAGAGATTTATTACCAAGGATATTTGAAATTATTCAAACTATAGATCATGTGTGCATGGGTGCTTTATCTAATAAAAATTATAGCGATTACCAAATTCATAGCTATAGAATTCTTAAAGATAATAAAGTTCACATGGCCAATTTAGCCATTCACATCGGCTTTGCAGTAAACGGCGTAGCTGCGCTACACACGAAGATATTAAAAGAAACAGAGTTTGCTAACTGGTATCATTTATATCCTCAAAAATTCCAGAACAAAACAAATGGTATTACTCCTAGAAGATGGATAAGATATGCAAATCCTGAGTTATCCAAATATATTACAAAACTTCTTGGAAATCCAGACTGGATAAAAGATCTATCCTTATTAAAAGGGCTAGAAGCGTATCTAGAAGACGATATAGTACTTGACAAAATCATGAAAATCAAGCATCATAATAAGAAGGTACTAGCAACGTATGTGTTAGAACACGAAGGCATTACTGTGGATCCGGATGCAATTTTTGATATACAAGTAAAAAGGTTACACGAATATAAGCGTCAATTCTTAAATGCTTTATATATTCTAGATTTATATTTTAGGTTAAAAGATGATCCAGAATTAGACATTCCGAAAATAACCTTCTTCTTTGGAGCAAAAGCATTCCCAGGTTATGCTAGAGCAAAAGGTATTGTAAGATTTATAGGAGAGATTTCTAAATTAATTGCCAATGATCCTGTTGTAAAGGACAGATTACAAGTAATCTTTGTAGAAAATTATCGTGTAACTTATGCAGAAAAGCTAGTTCCGGCAGCCGATGTATCCAAACAAATATCTACAGCGGGTAAAGAAGCATCGGGCACAGGAAACATGAAGTTTATGTTAAATGGAGCACCAACATTTGGAACTTACGACGGAGCTAACGTTGAAATTGTGGCTGAAAGTGGCGAAGAAAATAACTTTATATTTGGACTAAGAGTAGAAGATATAGAAGAGATTCAAAATGGATATGATCCTGTAAAAATTTATAATCAAAATCCAGATATAAAGAGAGTCGTAGATGCTTTAATAGACGGTACAGTAAGCGATCATGGTACTGGCGAATTCCATGCATTATACGACTGCTTAGTAAAACAAGATGGTTGGAATAGGCCTGATGAATATTATATCTTAGGCGATTTCGAAGCATTTAAAGCTGAGGAAGACAAGGTATTTGCAGCTTATAAAGATAAGAGAAAATGGGCACAAATGTGCTTGAAAAATATTGCTAATGCTGGAATATTCTCCAGTGACCGTACAATTATGGAATATGCAGCCGATATATGGCATATCAAACCAAGTCCGTTAAAGAAAAAGTAAGAACAAAAAATAATAACGAAAAAAGAGGGGGCAACCTCTCTTTTTCAATTGAGGTGGATATTGTATAAAAGAATTTTAAATGTATTTATCATTTTAGCAGCTATATATATTTTTGTAGAATATATATTTGGATTATTTGCTCCATTTATTATCGCTTATTTAATAGCTTTTTTATTAAACCCTTTTGTAAATATTTTAAAGAACAAATGTAATATTCCAAGAGGTTTAGGCACTTTAGTCTGTATGTTAACTATTCTAACAGCTTTTATTTGGGGATTAGTTGAAGTCGTGAAAAAACTTATCAATGAAATTATTGATTTAAGCGAAAATTTTCCGGTATATAAAGCTGAATTAGAACAAAAAATTCTAGAAATTTCGCAATTGTGGAATCTAGAATTGCCGGCCGGTTTTCAGTCTATAGACGATATTTTGGTGGAGCTTTTAAATTGGTTTTCGGATTCATTATCCCAACTAGTGCCGTTAGCATACGGAACAATAAAATTTGTACCGTCTACATTGTTTTTTATGATTGTCATGTTAATAGCAACGTTTTTCATTACTAAAGATTTTTACTTTTTAAAAGATTTTGTATATGCTCAAATTCCGGATAATATAAAACCGCATATAACAAACATGAGGTTAGGATTAAAAACGGCGTTAGGCGGATATGTAAAGACTCAATTCATATTAATGGGTGGAACATTTTGCATATGCTTTACAGGCCTAATGGTGTTAAAAAGAAATTATGCATTTTTATTGAGTGTATGTATTGCGATATTCGATGCATTTCCGGTTTTAGGAAGTGGTGCTTTCTTAATACCTTGGGGCATATATCATTTAATACTCAGCAATTGGTCATTAGGATTTTCGTTATTATCCATATATGGAATTATAGTAGTAATGAGACAGATATTAGAACCGAGAGTGTTAGCCGGACAAATAGGAGTATATGCGTTAGTAACAATAATGAGTATTTATATTGGTTTACAAATTTTCGGTGCTATAGGTGTATTTGTTGGACCGATGTTAGCAGTATCTGTACAAACGTTGCAAACTTTAGGTGTATTACCAAAGTTCAAAGAGTCGTCTAATGATTAATACCTTAATAATAAAACCTTCTTTAACAAAAATGTTTGAAAGAGGGTCTTTTTTTTTGTCTTAATATTTGATATGATATCCTAATAAGTTTTATCATCTTAAATATAGAAGGAGTAAGATATGAAATTAGAAATTACACCAGGCAGTTTTGATACAAGTGTAGAGTCGTTGCAAAAATATGAATGTCCAAAATGGTTTAGAGATGCTAAAATAGGCTTTTGGTCACATTGGGGCCCACAATCCGTACCAATGTACGGAGACTGGTATGCAAGAAATATGTATATTGAAGGACATGATCAGTACAAGTATCATTTGGCTAATTACGGACATCCATCCGAATTTGGTTATAAAGACATAGTACCTTTATGGAAAGCCGAAAAATTTGATCCTGAAGCTCTTGTAGCTAAATATAAAAAGGCTGGCGCAAAATATTTTGTAGCATGTGCAGTGCA
>LNZM01000024.1:0-50068 GCA_002007295.1 Candidatus Epulonipiscioides saccharophilum
AATAACCTGATTTAGGCTGAACTTTATCGAAAGTAATTTTAATGCCGCCATCCACAGAATTTACGTCCAAGTTTGTAGGTGCCTCGAACTCGATTTC
The DNA here is from genome assembly GCA_002007295.1 of Candidatus Epulonipiscioides saccharophilum. GTDB lineage: Bacteria > Bacillota > Clostridia > Lachnospirales > Cellulosilyticaceae > Epulonipiscioides > Epulonipiscioides saccharophilum. The sequence goes on from LNZM01000024.1 coordinate 98, forward strand.
ATTGGATAGTGAATAAGTAGTATTGCCAGACTGCCAAAGCGGTCCTTCGTTATTTCCATCTATAGCCTGAATAGCTACATAATAATTTTTGTTAGCATCTAAATTTGTAAGTGATATTTCTGGCTGATCGGTTAATAAAGCATTCGTATATTTGCCTTTTTCGGTGCCATAAGAAACTTTATATTCTGGCCAAATATCAGCCCAAGTAAAGTGAATGTTGTTAACATTTTCAGTTACTTCTACATCCGTAATCTTTTTATCCGTAACAGCGGATTCAGAAACATGTAAGTTAAGTTTTACTTTTATTATCGTAACCGTTTTGCTTCCGTCCGCATTGGTGATCACAACTCTTATTTTGGCTATATTACCTGTTACTCCAGTTAACGGAATTTTCATTGTTGTGTGTGCAGCTGTATCCAAAGCTCGAGATTGCGCAGCAATATTAGGGAATGGTATTTTTTGGATCTGGCCATTCTCTAATTCTATTTCTAAGTATCCGGATGTAGGAGCATTGTCCATCGGAGCCGTAATTTCGACTTCTTTAATTAAATCAGTGGCTTGAGAAATTTCGATTGGTATGATAATTTTGTTTGAATCATCAATTACTGAATTGGATTCTAAAATTACAGGAGAAGTGTTGTCGATATCCAAAATATCTTCTATATCGCCACCACTAAATAAGAAGCCAGATGTATCTGCTATAGATAATAATTTGTTAGCTAATCCATTTCTTTGAATTGGATCAGAATTATCACTAGCTTGATCCTTTTGGCCCCAGAAAGAAAAAGCAAGGTCCATTAAATTTATTTCACGGTTGTGAGAGACATCTAGGTTTTCATCATTTCTTCTGGTTATATCAAATATGCCAGCAATAATTTCTTCACGGTCGTCTTCGTTGACTACGCCTGAGTGATCCACATCACCAGCTGTAAAGTATTTGCCGGAAGTATTAAGAGTTATTAATTGGTTATAATCATTTAAATCTATTTCGACAGATTTGTAAGTTTTGTGTCCTGGGGATTCAATTTGTACTGTATATTTAGTATTGTCATCAGTTGGCAGGTTAGGAACAGAAATAGTTAAGTCATTTAAGCCTAAAGTTACGTTTGTAATTATTAGGTTTGCTTCACTTTCGGTATACCCGTCAAATTCTGGATAGAAGCCATCTGGATCTACATACATTTTTATTTTTGAATTATCAGAGGTATTAATAATAGTTAAGATTCCAGACCAATCTCCTGGATTGATTTTATAGTCAAAGTTTATTTTTATGTCTAAGTTACCTACATCATTAAATGATGCTAAATTATTCATTTCGTTTAAACTAGTTATGTGTGCGTATAAAGGAATATTCAAGCCAATTGTAGCTGTTGCCAAAATAAACGCGAGCCTTTTGTGTAATTTCATCTTTATCCTCCCTAAAAATTAATTCAAAATTATTACAATTCATTGAGTATTTAACTGTAATATGATCTATATAAATACAATTATACTATACCCCCCTTGCGTAGTCAATCATACTTTCTTAAATATATATCGGTAAAATTTACAATTTGTTTAAATAATACATAAATCGTAATAATACTGTCTTGTTACTCTAACATTAATCATAAGTCTATATTTTTATGCTGTACACATTTTATCGGAAAATCTTACTTACTTTATAAATTTCTTACATTTTTTCTATGGATAGATTAATCTTTATGATATATTCCCTATTTTTGGCAGTATAAAAATAAATAGCTCCTTATTATGTAGAGTTGACCGTATAAAAATAAATAGCTTCGTAGTTATATAGAGTTGGCCATATAAAAATAAATAGCTTCCTAATTATATAGAGTTGACCATACCAGAATAAATAGCTTCCTAATTATATAGAGTTGGCCATACCAGAATAAATAGCTTCTTATTTATATAGGGTTATATATAGGTTATTTGTACAGATTAGGTAGTCCTTATCCTAGTTTTTAGCTAGGTTCATACAATATAATAAAAGAGTCCTCAATTTTTAACGAGGACGCAATATTGTATTTGATTTAAAAAATATTAGTTTAAGAATTATTTTATTATGTATATTCATAAGACGGAACTGTTTTGAAAATGTTCCGTAATATAATCTTAAACTAATATGTCAAAACTAAAATCTTATGACCTAAATATTTTAGTTAAAAGTTTAGCAAAGAAGTTATTTTTACTTTCTTTGGATATAATTTCTTCCGTCTCAATTTCTTCGACGTGAAGTTCATTGGCTATAAGGTCTTTGTCAGAAATAATAAATTCGTTTTCAAATAAGGCTATTTCATCTTCGAACATTAGTAATTCGTCACCGAAAGTTTCTACTTCTATAGCAATCTCATCGGTAAAGATTTCATCTAAATTTTCCTCCATTCCTAGTTCATCTTCTTCTATAAATATTTCAGGGATTTCTACGGATGGTAATATTAATTGATTCTCTTCCTCATATATCGGCTCAGTCGTAAATTCTTCTAGATCTGTAAATTCTTCTAGATCCGTAAATTCTTCATTAGCCATAAATTCGATTTCCGATTCTAGTTCGTCCATAAATTCTGGTGCAAACTCTTCTAATGGCTCTTCGAAATTGTTCGCTATCATTGATCGGCCACTTAGAATTCTGTATTCCATTTGAGCATTAGATCCTGTTACAATATCCGAAGTATAAAATCCGTCTGCAGCATTTCTACCTAACTGGACAACTGTTCTAGTTTGGAAGAAAGGTGCATCCATTACTACATCGAAGAAAGAAACCCAGTAAGCTTCATCAACGTAGGTCATATTCTCCCAATCATCGTCCGACGGGTCTGGCATTGTTGCATATTGTATTATAACAATGTCTTCATCTCCCAAATCGGCGAGAGTTTCACTAGTATACATTATTTCGCCAATATCATTCATATCACCTTCTACTGGTTTTTGTACATCAAGACTATTTATATCTAACTTTAAATTCACTGTATCAGTTATCTTATTATTTACGTCAGTAATCGCAAACTGTACTCCCTTGTCTAGGGTGGCCAAATCATAAATGTCCCCTAAAGTGCCATCTGGATCTGAATTAGTTATGCCTAATTTACTCATCAACTCAAATGTATTAAAACTTAGAGAGGTTCTAGATACGCCAAATGATGTATTACTTGCTATTGTATCACCTATATTTTGAGATGTTGTAGATACGTATAAATCCGAATGAGGTGTTTTATTAAAGGTTGCTTCTATCCAATGGAGAGATCTGTTCTCATACAATACTTCCTTTATTTCTGGGTCTGCTAAATTTGCTGCTGTAAAAGTATAAGCCTTCTTTTCTCCAAGTGCAGTACCATCATAACCAGCAATGACAAATTTATCTCCAGCAGACAATTCTTGATTAGCTCCAAAATCTTTCTTATATTGTTCTTTTAATTCTGATATGGAGATGGTTGCCTTTTTAGTATTTACTGGATAAAAGCCTATTTTATGGTCATCATTGATCATTATTAGAAAATCTTTATCTGCTGTTCCTTTTTTGGCGAATGCATAGTAATAACATTTAGTTCTTTCATGAGGCTGTGAAATAATTATATTGTCACCGCTTACTAGAACATATTTTGGAGGTGTTAATGTACCAACCTCTTCTTTTGTATATGACAACGGTATAGCGGATTCTTCAGAACCATCTTGATAATTGCTATTTGTAATCATAGCTTGAAGAATTCCATCTGCTTCTGTGGATACTGAATAGCCAAATGAGGATGAATATTTGTAAATTATACCCGGTACTAATTCGCTTCCGTTAGGTAGCTCTACTGCATTTTCGATCTCGGCGACTGTTAAAGGAGTATCTCTTAAAGCAATATATAAACTTGCCCCATCTTGATTAAGCTGGCTAAAGTTTGAAATAGTTACTACATTTCCAGTCAAGGCTAAAGTTGGCGCTATCAAATCAAGATCGGATTGGAAGATAATACGATTTACTCTAGTAGATACAAAACCATCCCTAGAAACTAAAGCAGAAACATTTAAGTCATTTGGGCCCCAATAAAGGTCTTTGTTTGGTAATTGCTTAAATTTAATTTCATTCATGAAAATATTAGTAGTCCCAACACTTACTTTATCATCATTTTCTCCGTTGCCATCTGGAGTTGGATCTGGGGCAAGGGTAGGCATTGGTACATTAAAGAAAACTGGTGGACTTGGAGCTCTAGCAGCTAACAGATTAGTAAAGTTTAATTTATAAAAGACAGTAGCGTTACTATTATTTGAATTAATATACATTTTTCCACTGTTTAGCGAAATACTTGGTGCATTTAGTTTAGTATGTTCCAAAGTGGATGTATAAGAAACACCGTCTAACTCCGCTGTAGTTGTAATAACTAGTTTACCATCAATAGGTAGTATATCCTCACCCGGTACATTATAAATTATACCTGAACTCTGAAGCTTGTCTAAATTTCCTTGATCTAAAATATTTCCATCAGCATCTTCTGTATGATAAGTTAATTTATACTCTACATCACCTAAAAATGCTTCTATTTCATCACATGTTACCATCATAATAATATCTAGGCCGTTGTCGTCACCAAGAGAATATATTACATTTGGGGTCGGGAACTTTTCTACTGAATCGGCGTAGGCATCCTTTTTTGCATAGAATGTAGAACTGTTGTTAGCGGTTTTTAAGTCAACCCTAATTTGCTCACCTTCTGGAATTTCTAACGTTGGTATATCAACAAAAAATGTATCTGTCTCTCCCATTCCAAATTCATCATCCGGCATTAACGGTTGAGCGTTAGGTATTGGCGTACCATTAATACTGTAACTTAAATCAATTTCTTCTGGCTTTACAAAATCGGATAATTTTACAGTGAGTCGATGATTTGTAAAGATAGCTCTACTACTTTTTTGAGGACTTTGTTCAAAAATTACTTCATTAATATCTATATCTCTATCATTAATTAAATTTTCTGTTGGTTGAGCAAAAGGTACAGTAGAATTCGTTGGCACAATACGTAAATTTGCTTGATCTATTGTAGACATAGTTGAAATTAATTTCGTATAAATAGTTTGTCCATTCGATTCTTGAGGATCGCCTTCCACCCATACATTAGTGGTTGTCCAGCCATCAGGATCAGTGGATTCATCGGCCAAATATTGTATTTCTGCTATTGGTTCACCATCGGCCGATTTTATATCAGACGAATTAACTTTAACGGTCATTTCTGTTGGATTGAAAGTAATATCTAAAGCTGGGGCCTCGACTGCTGGATCGGAATGTATTACCATTGGCGCAAATGTATCTATGTTCAAAATAGTAGCGCCGTCTGACGTTGTATACTGACTACTTCCATCGTGTACTAATTTTACAGTAACCATATCGCCGGATTGAACCATTGGTGCATCTTGTGCCTCGCTAGTTAAAATTCCATTTTTAGTTGCTGGATCTGGCGCTGAATCTTGAAATTGACCTATAGTTATTTCTTTTGATGAAGTAAATACGTCATCTCTTGTAATTCCATATATCGCTTTCCAACCCAGAATTGTCGCAGTATCTTCCTTAGTAGTGTCATCAGTTTGAGAATTAACTTCTAAAGTAAATGTATCATCATTAAAAATTAAATTTTTAGGTGTTGGCGGTATAAATAATGTTGTTTTTTCATTTGTCCCTAAAGTTTTATGCGCAACTGTTAAAGTAACAATACCTCCGTTATCTCCAAATTTCTTAGCAATACCGTTGTCTATTTGTATCGGTAATGTAGCTATCGCATTTCCATTGACTTCCGTCCACCTTACCGCATCATAAATTGGTTTGGCCGTTTGATTTGTTGGTGCATCTAGCGTATCGTCGGTAAATGTTACATGAAAATTATTTATATATCCATTTACAACCGTAGCTCCAGGTATTGTCATAATAACTTGTCCCGGATTTTCACTATCCTCCACAATCGTTGGTTTAGCAATAGTTATATTAGGAAAACTGTCCGTATACTCTGTTGTATTTAATAATGACCAATTTTCTTTATGAGATACTTGTATTTTCATTACTAAATCATTAGTGCCCATACCATCCGGTAGACGTAATTTTTTAAGGTCATTTTCATCAATGGTAGCTACAACCTTTCCTGTTAAAGTATTGTATTCAAATTTGCATTGTCCAAAATTTACAAGTCCATCTACATCATCAGGAACAATTCCAGTGGATGCCGGTACAGCATTTTTGTCAACGGCCTGATATATTCCAAAATAGTTATCCAAATCAGAAGCTAGAACACCATCTAATGTAACAGTAATACCTTTTTTATCTGAAGTAACTACAGGAGTTATTTCAATATCTTTTACAGGACCTTCTTTACGCATATTATCAAGTACATACCAATTCTTTTTACTAGAAACTGTTACATACACACTTTCACCGTCCTGTAGACCTAAACTAGCATTCGTTAGTTCTCTATTATAAGTTACTGTACCTGATTTATCCTTGTCTGGATCAGGTATGTCAGGATTCTCGTTTAGTCCAGCAAAAAATGTAACATCTAAACCACTTGCCTGCCAATTTGAGTTATTTATCCATTCAAATTCTTCACCATTTGCCAAGTCTACTAGATTTACTTTCATAATCGGATTCCACATTGTCGGCTCTATATCATCTTCTGGAGCCATTTGAGTTTTGTATAGATTCATTTCTGGAGTAGGTGCTAATACTAATTTTTGACGAACCGAATTTGCATTTAAATTTGGATTAACATGACTAACTTCTACTACGATTTCATTTTGATAATCATTCTCTACTGTAAAGTTAAAGTCTGCTTTAGGTAAAGCTATATATACAGTATGTGGCTCAGTTTGACCGCACTTAATTTCGCCTGTTGTTGCCATACCTTCTGTAATTAAGTCAATATATTTGCCTGTAGTTAAATGAGCCAAATCAGTAACTTGGCTGGTAATATCTGCTATATTGACTCCGTCGGCTACTTTAAAAAGTTTTACGGTAAGATTTGTATCTATACTACCTTCAGATGGGGACGCATTTGGAATTTCTATCAATATATAATCGGCTGGTTTAGTTGCTAACTCAGCATCCATCACAAAGCCTGGTATATTATCTCCTTCATAATCTTCGACAAATGCAGGCATAGGTACAAGTTGAGTTACGTCACTAATATCAGTCTCGGCTGTGGAATCTTTTTTAAACCAGTTTTTAATATGAGATAATGTTACCCCGATAATATTACTAAAATCTCCGTTAGTGTCTGTTACTATGCCCAAATCTACTAACTGTGCATTCGTAATTAAAGTGGTTAAATATGCTCCATCAACAGACCAGTGTAAATTCTTAGTTAATGTTGGTGAATCCAGTATTAGTGGATTAAAAAATCTTGAAAATTTTCCTTTTACATCCAAAAGATAATCATTTGCTTTAAGTTTTGTCCCATCTAAATATTCAGCAGCAGAACCTTTAAGTTTTACACGAAGACCCGCTGCTTCTCCTGTAGCTTCTATGGCACCTAACTTTTCAATATTTTCTGAATACGTAGGTTCCGAAGCTAGTTTAAACCACCTCTTATCTTTTATTACAACTTGAATTTTTCCATCGGTTGCTTTTTCCCAGTAACGTTGTTGATCCGCTACAAAAGACGGAAGGTCTTGAGAGAACACATATGCTGCTGTAGATGTTATTATTTCTTCAACATTTTTAGTTTCCTCACCATTCGTATACGTAACTATATTACCATTTACATCCAATAATGTTGCAATAGCTGTTTGATTAGTATCGTCGGTTGCATCTTCAGTTGAATCATTACTTGCAGGTCTTGTAATATTTAATGTAGGATTAATAATATTACCAGTAAGGTCAACTTTCATAAATTCAATCGATGGTTGTTTAATTTGCACTACGTTTTGTATTGCTTGTGTAGCTAAGTTACGCCAATCGACACCTTTTACCTCAACTTTAAATGTATCGCCCGCTTTTAATCCAAGATCTTTAAGCTTAATTGAGAAATCAGTAGCTATATCTCCCGAGTCTGGTTTAGAAAACTTACCTTTTTGAACATCATTTATGCTATAAGTCACTTCTTTTACATCAGTTACCGCACTCAAAGTAATTGTAATTACATCGTCATTCTCCGTATCTTGCGTTGCTCTCGGATCAATCTCAGCGGTGGAAGTTTTCGCTAAAGCTGTTCCATCTTCTACACTAGATCCAGCTCCAGTTGGTATATGAGTTACTTTGGCGATCACTTTTTTACTTAAATCACTATTCACATCTCCCTCAATTCCATTAAATTTAAAATCTGCAACCGGTATTGTAAAAATAGCCTCTCGTAAATCTGTTGAACCTGCTTTTATATAACCTTTAATCTGTTCATGTGTAAGTCTAATTGGTGTGTTTTTATCAATTGTTGTGCCAGGTGCCTCGACATATAGATCTAATTTTAAATCAGAATCATATGCACCATTTTTCCATGCAGCAGGTAATTTAATAATAACGAAATCTGCATTAGCCACTGTAGAAAATTCAACTTTAGGTACTAAATTTGTCTCTAAGTCAGAAAATGCAGCTGATAGAGATGTATCTTTTTCAAACCACGATACTGTATTACTTAAAGTAACTTGGATATCAGTAGTTCCTTTTGGAAGACCCATATTTATTAGGTCACCGTTTGTAATAATAATTGTTGGACTATTTGGATTAGTTATATCCCATTCAGCATCTACTGGCATTTGAGAACTTGCTAATATATTTTTATCTTTGTCTACGGCTACAAATTTTAAGCTATATGCAGAATTAAGTTTAGTATTATTATCGGCAATATATTTTCTAGTAGTATTATCAATTGTTACGAGAATACCTTTATTAGTACTTGTATCGACTGCCACACCAGTTAATTGAGTAGCTGATAATGTGCCAATTGCAGGGGCTCCACTTGCAGGAGAAGTTGTATCAACAATATGCCATTTTGTACTAGAAAGTTCAGCTTGAATAGTTCCGGCCGTTGCAGCAGACCATCCTGAAAACTGATCTATATTTTCTTGAGAGGCTGTTATTGTACCGTCAGAATTTTTAATAAATCCCTTAATTGAAAATTCTGTTACGTTTGGATCGGGATTAGTATCAATGCCAATAACTGATATAGTAGCAGTTAAAGCTTCAGGGTTTTCTGGCTCAGTTATATTTGGATCCGTAACGTCAGTAGCTGAATAAATAGTCAGAGTCATGTTGCCTTCATCTGTAATAATTACATCTTCCGCAATTAATTCTGGTGCATTTACAATAGTTTTCTCAACCATGCTTGGAATTACATTCCACGTATTGCCATATACTGCAATACCGAAAGTATCCCCAGCTTTTAAATCTTCTGCTCGCTCAGCATCTGTATTATCCTTTATGATTATGTCTTCCATTTTGACATAACCCTTATTTGTATCTGGATCTATAGTAATACTACCTATTTGAGTATATAACGTCTGATCGTCACCATTTATTGTTCTATATGCAACTTTACGGACAGAGTTATCTAATCCACCATCTACAGTTACTTCTATAGCTGGCTTTGATAAATCATCAGGATGGTTTACTTTATCCGGATTAATAGTAACAGTTTTAGCCTGAATCAAAGTTTCTCTACAAGCTTGAGGAGCAAAATTCGGATTTATATGAGAGACACTAAATATGATTTCGGCACCAAGTTCTTCTTTTACTAACTTTAAGGCTGTTGTAGCAATTTTAACAATGGCATTTCGATCATCAGCTTTTCTATATATAGTTACTACATCAGAATTACCAGGTAATAAATCAACGTTAGCCACTCCATGTTCAATAGCTTTAACACCATGTTCGGAATTAATACCCTCGGCATTATCGGATGTATCAACCGGATTACCATTTAGCTCTTTAAATAAAGTTAAAGAAAGTGTATCTTTAAATTTGTATATAGTTGCGTCAGATTCATCTTTAGTTTCTAAAAATACGTTAGGTATTTCCAAAAATACAAAATCCGCAAAATGTTCATCAGAGCCAATAATATCAGCTTCCGTATTAGTAGTGTTCTCCATAGCTTTAATAGGAAGATCATTGGGATCATCTATCAATGTTGGCGTTGGAACCTGAGCATTAACATCTTCAATATTCGCTGTAGTGTTTCTAGCTTTTTCTAACCAATTTTTTGTATTTTTCACGGTAAATTTTATTTGATTATTGAAAGCTTTTCTATAATCTTCATAATTTTCGAACTCTTCATCATCCGGATTATTTTCAGTCTGAAGTGTAGCGATATTAAATATGTTACCGGTAGCATCGTCAGCGCTTTCAATATCTTTTTCAGTTACAGTATATTTTTTTGTAATTGTATACTCAGGGTCAAGACTTGTATCTGTTAACTTTGCCTCAATTTTAATTTCAACAACATTTCCTGCTGGGACAGTCGTCTGAATAGTTGAAGTATCTATAAATGGCCATTGGAAGAATCCATCAAGAGTTGGATTGTTTGCGCCATCGGCTGTATAAATTAGCGTAGGACTATTAGGATCGACAGTAATGTCGTTAATAGTTAATGCAACAGAGTGAAATTGTACAGCTCTATTATAATTAATTTGCATAACAGGGTATGCTTGAGTTGGTATACTAACAAATGTAAAAGCTGGCTCGTCGAAAGTAAGTTTATTGGCTAATTCAGTACCTATTCCATTTTCAAGATCGGCATTAGATATTGTAGTTATTGCGTCATTGGTACTTGTATCATAAGCCCACCTTAGTATCGGTGTGGACCTAGAAGCAAAAATACGCATTAATAGTTCTGGTTGGTTGATAGCATGAAATTCAAAACTATATCCTGTTTTAAGGAGTCCAGAATATGTATCTATATAATTGCCTGCATTTTTTAAAGTTATTTTTAAACCGCCCATAGTTGTTTGCTCAGCTATTAATTCTGGAATTTGAGTTATTATTAATTCATTGGATGTCTCAGACATTATTTCATTCCATTGCGTACTAACTATGTTAGCTGTAATTTTACCGGATGTCGCTTCATCCCAGTTTCTACTGTGCCGAGCTAATTTATAACTTAGAGTTTCAATTCCATTTGTACCTAAGTTAAATTCTGCCGAAGTTTCCTCGGTTGAATTATCCGTTATATCCGATAAGTTTATGAACGCACTTAATTTAGCATCGGTATCATGTAAGCCTTCTTTGCTAGCATCTGAAGCTAATGCTACGGTAATTGTACTATCGGCCGCTATTGTAATGGTCGGAGTTTGAACTTGTTTAATTGCTTTTCTGTCGTCTTCAGCTATTAAATTTGGAGTTTCTAAGTAAGATATATTATCCACATATGCTGAAATAAATTTGCCTAGATGGTTTGTTGACAGATAATCTTTTAATTTTTGGATAGAAGGATTAGTAGTAGCCTGATTTAAATCTACAGTAACTATTGCGTTATGTTCATCTACGCCGTTATTATCTTCAATAATTGTAACGCCGGAACCTTCAGCATCTAACTCAATATATTCTTCTATTTCATAAGTTACGAGATCATCAGTTGAATCTGCAGGTGTTCCTTTATCATCTACGTGCTTAGTCATGATAGCAAAACCGACGGTCAATATACTATTTAATCCTTCTGATTCATATGCAAAAACAGCAGGTGTAGGTGGAGTAGCGGAACTATCTTCGGCAATGGAAAACACTTTAAATTTAATTTCATTGGACTTATCTATCTCTCCACTAGCTGGGTCTGCATGTATCCACTCTATAGCATGCTTTGTATAGTTGACTGGGACAGTACAAAGAGCATAATTATTATGGATCAATCCATTAGAGTTATGTCTTATTTCTAATCCGATTTGATCTCCATTCGCTAATGGTGGTGTGATGGTGCTTAGCATTTCTTCTAAATCTATAATAACACTACCGGCCGAGAAATCGTTTTCTATATCGTTATTATCTGTGATGCTTAATTTTATTTCTGAGAAATCTTTTTCTCCATTTTTTCTAAGAACATATGCAAAAGGAGTATAATCTTCGATTGTACCTTGAAGAGAATCATCAGATGGATCAACTGTAAATTTTAAAATATTATCTGTAGATGTTCCGGAATTAAATGTAACAGTTGGAGCCTCGTTTGTTTTAACTACAGTGCCGGAGTTTGGCAATACACTCCAAATATCTTGCGATGTAATTAAAGTTAAGGTATCTCCTTTAGACAACGCTCTTAAATCACTCGGTTGTCGAGTACTTATAACGTGATCCTTATTACGTTGGATAGTACCTAACTTACCCTCATAAATATTTGAGCCAAGATAGTTAACAATATAATTTACATGCACTGGAGTATCATTACTAAGAAGAGCTTGTTCTAGGGTCGCTTTTAATGTATTATTAACCGTGTTATACTCAATAGCCCCTTGCGCATTAGATAATCCTGGTGCTTGAGTGATAGTTGTCGCAACGCCGGTAACAGCAGGTTTTAGTGTAGGTTGAGATAGATTTATAATAACGGCCTGAACTTTGTCACCTACTTGAAAATCCCATTGACTTAAATCTACAACTTGAGTCAAGGATCCAGTCGTTGCTTCTTGAGTATATTCGGCCATCATGATTTTCTCATCGCTTGTTTCACCGGCGTCAGTTTTCTCCCTTAAATGAATTACATTAACTTTATACAGATCTCCCGCTTGTGTACCGGCCGAAGTTATTCGAACAGCATCAAGTTGCTCACCGGATATTTTCACGTTGTGAGCTGCAGCTTTAATTGGTATAGGTGTTTGATCTTTATTGATACTGTCTTCTAGCACAAAATAATTTGAACTAGCTACGGAAACTTCGAGAGCGTTATCATAATTTTGGAATTTTAAACTATCAATTTGCTCTTTAGTAATTTCAATTTTTAATTCAGGGCTACCATCTTCGGCCGTACCTTCTGCGACAGTATCAAATAATCTAGTTACATCTATTTCTTTAAGAGGTAATATTCTAGATAAAGCCAAAGGAAAAGTTTTATCATAAGTAGCTCTTAATATAATAGTTAATTCGTCTTTTTGTTCTTCCCACTCTGCTTTACTAAGAGGAAGAGATAATGTAGCCGAACCAGAACCATCTCCTTTGTCTGCTAAAACAGGTACAGGAGCTAACCTGAATACTTCGTTGAACGGTAATGAATCTGGAGCTACAAATAATGGATTATCAGTTTTGACAGCAGTAAAATCAGCTGCAATTTTAATCTCATCATCTACGACTGGATCAATTATTTCTGTACTTAAATCCACAATAGCAAAAGCTGTAGTTAATTCTTTTGCTGAAACAATTAATGGATAATCAACTTGAGTAGCTACTTCAGTAGGTATTCCTGCTTTTACATGGCTCATATTATAAGTAATCTTAGCATTAACTTGTTGTTTAGAAGCAGCACCAGGCATGCTAATAAAAACTTTATCTTCGAACGCATCAAATTCGGCTTCAAGATTTGCAATTACGATTTCTTCGATTTGATCTGTTTCTAAAATTTTTTCTAAAGTCGGCAGAGTAGTTGTCGATTTAGCTTCGTCTTTTTCTCTTAAAATTAATAACTTGTCGCCCGCTAATTTTTTTATATCTTCATATTTAATTGTAGCTTTAGGAACAGGAGGTATATCTGCATTGTCTATAATAGCAACTTCGTTAAACTCAACTTCTGTTCCAATTTTTGTGTCTCTTGAAACTATGGCATATTTATATGTTTTTCCTGCTAGCTGATCAAAAGTAATATTTCCGTCAGTACCGACTGACAACACCATTTGTTTTTTGACCGTTGGAAAAATTTCTGCAGGTAGCGCAAAGCTATCAGGCTGACCCGCATTAATTGTTAAAGTTAAGTCAATTTTAATTTCATATGGATTTAAACCCAGAGTACTTCCATCTGCATTTCCGATAGTTACGTTTACTTCTATTGCACTACCTTTTAGTTGGTCATGGCCAGCATATATAAGCTTTTCTATAATATCAGCTTTTTCAGGATCGGTTTCAGGATCTATTGAAGATTCGTCGTTTATTTTATTTTTAATATTTTGCGCTAATTGGTCAGCTAATTTTTCTGCATCGCTCAAAGATGAAGATTCTGTCAATAACTCGTCACCAATAAAAATTTCAGAAAAATTGGATTTAATTTTTATAAAAGGAAGAAGTTTTTCCACCTCGGCCTTGATAGCGTCGGCTGCATTTAAACTTTTCTTAAAAACAACTAAATCTATCCCATAAGCTTCGGCGGCTAAAGCACTGGCTTCCTCTGTCAAAAAACTTACATTTTCTATCCTTCTTGAACTGTGTTGATTATTATCAATTGCATATGTAGAAACACCTGGAAATGACATGCCGAGAGTCAAAGCTAAACCAGCTGCTGTATGCTTTTTTATCTTTTTGTTAAGTTCCATATTTTATTTTCCTCCTTGATATTTTAATTAGATTTTTAGATCTAATTATGCCTGTTACAAATTTTATTTTACAAAGAATTGCTTTTTATAATACGTGAAAAATGATATCATAGAACAAAAAAAAAAGCAACATTTAGTCAAATTATGTAACTAAATTGTAATATAAAATAAATTAAAAAGAAATATAGGGAATTACTGGGCGATTTTATAATAATTTAACTGAAAAAGTAATAAATAAAGTAAGAAGTATTATATTCATAATTTTGGTCAATGCTGTACAGTATATAATCGTACAGTATATAATCAAAGAAATATTTTATTGTATAAGAAAGGAATAAATAAAAATGGCTATAACAATGAAAGATGTAGCGAGACATGCAGGAGTTGGACTAGGGACGGTATCGAATTATTTATCCGGAAAAGCCAAAGTATCAGAACATAAGAGTGAATTAATAGAAAAGGCTATAAAAGAGTTGAATTATAAGTTTAATAGTACGGCGCAAGCATTAAAGACAAAGAAGTTTATGTACATTGGAGTATTGATACCAGCATTTACAAATAATTTCATAATGAGTTTATTATCGATATTAGAAGAGGAGTTAAACGAAAATGGGTATCATATGATAGTATTAGAACATGGGAAAAGAGAAGAGACATTTAAGTATCACGTAACGCACCTGATAAACCGAGTAGATGGAATGATTGTATTTGAAACACAAATGAAAGTAGAGAATATAATAGAAGACAGTCAGATACCGACAGTGATATATGACAACTATTTTATGGGATACAGAAGTGATCAAGTTGGACCGGATTTGTTAGCGATATCCAAGGAAGCGACGATGGCATTAATAAAGAAAAACCATACGAAGATAGCGTTTATAGAGAATATAGCAAGAGGGAAAGAGAATCCGATAATAAAAGGGTATGAGAAAGCATTTTCGCAGGCAGGAATTAAAATGGATAAAAGTTTAATATATGAAATAAATAGCGAACATAAAGTATGTATGCCTGAGAAAATATCAATATTATTAGCTAGGAATCCAGATATTACGGCATTTATAGCATTTTCATATAAGCAGACAGTTGGTATATGGTCGTATTTGGCGCAAAACAATTTATTAGATAAGATATATTTATTGGGGTATAATTGTAAAGAGATAAGTAAGTTAAAATATCCAAATATGTGTTATACACAAATCAATTTAGAAGATGTAGTTAGAAAGCTAGTATATTTATTATTAAAACGAGTGATAAGTTTTGAACATTCGGTAGAAACAATTACGGTGGGCCATACATTGGTTAATGAGAATAATATAGTTTGGCATTATGTCAATGAATAAAAAAAGGGGCTGTCGCATTAACGCGATAGCCTTTGTTTTAAGCAAAAAAGGTGCTCTAGCTCCATACTTTGCATGCGAAGATTAATAACAAAAACTTTTATGCACGCTTTCTCCCTTCGTTAGCTAACGCTGACACCTTCCTCGCAATTTTGTGGCAGCTCCTCTTCCAGAAAAAGATTCTTAAGTTCCCGCCTATGTCTTCCAGCAAAGCTGACTGATAGGTTATTATTTAGCCACTTGTTTAGAAAAGCAAGGAAGTAGCATAATAAATTTAAATAATACGAAAGAAATAATAGCGGTCGTCAAATAAACTTGGATACCGAATATTTCGTTAACAATTTTACTAAGAGTCTCGTGACCTTGGTTAGCAAGGAAGTCGATCATTTTGTTAGAGGCTACGCAGGCGATAGCGAGAGGGAAAGTTAACCCAGCGAAGCCTGGATGAAAGGCAAAGGAGAAGAATTTAGGCAAGTTAATAAGAATGTAAATTAAAGTCAGAAGCAACACGGGATAAATAATATAAAGGAGAATAGGCCATGGATTTTGAAATACATTAATATAACTAACGACAAATAGGCTAGTCGGAGCAGCAAGGATAGCTTTAGTCATAAAGAGAGGGCCATCGGAGATAGGATATTTCCACAATCTATAAACCATAATAGGGACAACAATGAAAGCGGGAATGCAACCATAAATGACAACGGCGCAACCGATGATAGGTTCATTCATAGGGCCACCGATCACGGTAGCGACCATGATACCGGCTAAGGTAACGAACCAGCTAGGGACAAAAGTAGACCATTCGAAGTTTTTAACAACATTTTTGTAGATAAATAAAACCAAGTGAATAGTATGTAAAGCTAGACCGATGGACCACAAAAGTTTTCCTAATAGATTTGAATAAGGGAATAAGTAGCTACCAATAATCATGGTTAACATAGTAAAGCCGGCGTATAAGCTAGCAGGAACTATTTGAGAGTATTCATTTTTAACAGTAGAAAAGTGGAAAATAATTTTTCCGATGTAAAGAAGTAAGACGGCTATACCAGCGATCATAGAGATATGACGGATCCAAGTATAGCCCAATATATTCCAAACATTAGACAAAGTTGCTACACCAACCATGGTAGGTAAAAGTGGAATAGTAATATTTTTTAATTTTTGCATGCAAAATCCTCCTAAAAATTTTATATAAAATATAATAATAGCCATTATTCGATGTAATATATATCGGAGGAAATGAATGTTTGCTGTATATAGATGGAATTAATTTTTGAGAGTAAGTCGACACTTAACCTTTCTCAACTTAACAAATTAGTATCCAAAAAAGAATGCTTAGCTTCTATTATAAGGACACCGTAGAGAGTTTCTCATGAAATTGTTGTCCTGCTCACCTTTTAGAAACTAACTAAGGTGTTCTTATTATTCTAAATATACCAATTCAAAATTTTTATTTTGTTTCTAGAAAAAGTTTTGCAATAGATTAAGTGTACACAAAATTTAAAATAGTAATAATGCGGATGTAACAAGATATTTAGTATAATAATCTCATAGATTAACAAATTAGTATCCAAAAAAGAATGCTTAGCTTCTATTATAAGGCCACCGTAGAGAGTTTCTCATGGCGTTATCGCATCGCAATCACCTTTTAGGAATTAACTGACGGGTTCTTATTATTCTAAATATACAAATTTCAAATTTTTATTGATATAATTCTATTCTTAGATTATAGCATATTGAAATCAAAAATGTTTCAAAATACTAAATTGTAAGAATAAAGAAAGTGGCCTGAAATATTTCTACAGAAGCAAAGGTCACTTCAATATTTCAGCCACTGACGTGACAGCTATTTAACCTCTTCGTTAGCTAAAGCTAATTGAAGGAATCCATGTGATTGTCGCCCTGCAATCACCTTTTAGAAACTAACTAAAGGGTTCTTATTATTCTAAATATACAAATTCTAAATTTTTATTTTGATGAAAGAAGTCAGCATAATTAATTTTGAGTATTGGCTTAGGGACTTTAGTTAGATCTATCTTATGGGCAATAAGCTGAGTTAGGACACCGGAATAATCTAAATTACCTTGTAAGATAGCACCGATTATTTTCCCATCTTTATGAACAAGTTTCTTATAATTCTCGCCATCGTCTTCGATTTCGACTTCGTATTCATCTAGATTGATATTGGGGGTACCGAGAGACATGGTGGGAATGTTGAAAAAGTTCATAGTGGATTTACTAATAAAGAAGTCGTCCATTTCTTTATAAATACCGAACATGTTGCTAGCAGCGATAATGCCTTCTTTAACAGCGACTGGCCAGATGGGATTACGGCCGGTTATGTCGCCCGCAGCGTAAACGTTAGGATCGGATGTTTGGCCTGTTTTATCGATGAGGACACCAAAGTCATCTAGTTTTATGCCACTATCTTTTAAGAATTCGATATTAGAAGCAACGCCAGAAGCAACTAAAAAGAGATCACATGATAATTCTTTTCCATTAGATAAAATAATCTTTTTTATTTTATGTTTATTATTTAATACTAAATCTGTGATTTTGACATTATAAAATTGATTGATGCCTAATTGGGTAAAAATATTTTGATAAGTTTGTGCAGCTTTTTCATCTAACTGAAGAGACAATAAATGGGGTTGTATTTCAACAATGGTGATATTTTTACTTTTAAAGCGACCTGTGTTATTAGGGATAATACCAGAGACTATATCCATCCCAACTAGGCCGGCACCGAGAACAACAATATTCTTGGCTTTTTTAATGGCCTCGTTTATTTGGTCAGCATCTTGTAGGGTGTGAAGACTTAATACGTTAGTTGCTTCTGCTAAATTTGGAATGGGCGGAAGTTTTACGCTACCACCTGCAGCTAATAATAATTTGTCATATTTTATTATTCTATCTGAATTGGTTTTTACTTCTTTGGATGTTATATCCAAACTGGTGACAGCCTCACCTTTTATCCAGGTGATATTATTATCTTCTATGAAGTTTTTGGATACAAAGCTTAATGCATCCAAGTCACGTTGCTTAGCAATATAGTGATGCAAGATGCATCTAGAATATATTTTTTCATCTTTAGAGATTAAAATTATTTCAGCTTTTGGATCTAATTCCCGTAACCTTCTAATACCATTTATGCCGGCGGCCGAAGCGCCAATGACAATATATTTCATAAATTAAACCTCCTCTAAAGTAATGGCCTTCATAGGACATTTTTCGACGCACATTGGTCCATTTTCTCTGTGAGAGCACATATCACATTTCATGATTTCTTTATGAGTAAGATCGTCGCTTTTTAATACACCGTAGGGACAAGCCATAATGCACATGTAGCAGCTAGCGCAATGACCCTTATTATATTCGATAAACTTAGTAATCGGATTACGTTGCATAGCACCGGTCATGCAAGTGTAAACGCATTCGGGTTCGCTACAGTGGCGACAAAATATGGGAGAATATTTTTGGTTGCAGTCTATAAGGACACGGTTTCTAGAATCTAGGCTATCATGGCTAATGATACAAGAAGTGACACAAGTTAAACAACCGATACATTTTGAGCGATCAATTTTAATTCTTTTCATTTGAATTTAATCTCCTTTTCTATAATTTAGAAATATTTATAGGTGTAGTCTTATAAGATGGCTCTTTGGAAAAAGGGTCATACAAAGAAGGGGTTAACCGATTAGTTTCTATATAATGGATAGGAGCATAAAGTTCATTTATTTTAACAGTGTCGCTAATTTTAGCTATAAAGGTAGCCGAATGGCCATTAATAGAAGAAACTTTTAATTTTTCGCTTTCAGAGATATTGTACTGTTTAGCTAATTCAGGATTTATATAAATATAAGCAACTGAAGAATAAGAGTCTTGGGCCAGGGCAATTTCTCTAGATCTAACTTGGGTGTGCCATTGACCGACAGTATCACGACCGGTGTTTAAAATATAAGGATATTCTGAGTTAGTAGGTAAAGGATTAATTTCGGGATGACTAAAAACAAAGTTAGCACGTTTGGATGGAGTATAATAGTTGCCATCCTCAAAAAGTCGTCTTTCGTCAGAGGTTAGGGTGTCGCCCGAAGCGAAGGGCCACTGAATACCGGCAGAGTTTTTTAATAATTTATAGCTTACGCCAGTTATATCGCAAGGCATTCCGGCAGAACATTTTTTCATTAATTCAAAAGCATCTTTGGGAGTTGTCCATAGATCTAGCATAGAACCCATGCCGAGATGTTGGCCAATTTCATAGAAAATTTCATAATCTGTTTTCTCATTTTTTTGTTTGTCCAAGACAGGCATCAATGCGGACAAACGTCTTTCGGTATTTATATACGTACCTCTTTTTTTAAGGCCGGAGACAACCGGTAAAAAAACGCCCGCATCTTTTGAGGTGTGAGTATCGTCGTAAAGGTCTTGGACAATAAAAAGGTCTAATTTTTTTATAGCTTCGGCAAAGGTTTCGTTATTGGTCCAGGAGTGTCTTGGATTTGTGGAGATTATCCATAAAGCTTTGATTTCGCCGGAATTTACTTTTTCGATTATAGCATTGTAAGGCAGGGTAGGTTTATCTATTAATTGATCATCAGTTATTTGCAAAGCATTGCATACGGCTTGTCGACGTTTAGGATTATCGTAATCGCCGCCACCATATAAGCCGGCCGTATTGCTAAAGGCTCGGGATCCCATGGCGTTGCATTGGCCGGTGATGGAGTTTGCCCCGGTACCTGGTCGACCGATATTTCCGGTCATTAGGGCTAAATTAATTATTGATTGAGCAGTCCGAACACCTTCGTAACTTTGATTTACGCCCATGGTCCACCAAAAAGAAACGTTTTTGCCTTTTTCTATTAGGTTAGCCATAGTTTGCAGATCTTGAATTGAGAGACCGGTTTTTTGGCTAACAAGTTCAGGAGTAAATTCTTCTACAAATTCTTTAAAGTCATCAAAATGTTCTGTATGATTCTGAATGTATTTTTGATCAATAGAGTTATTTTCAATTAAGATATGAGCTAAACCGTAGAACAGATCAATATCAGACTTAGGAGTTATGGCCATATGAAAATCTGCTTGCTGAGCTGTTTCGGATTTTCTAGGATCGATAACGACCAAAGTTTTGTTAGTATTTTGACGCAGTCTATCCCAAATAATCGGATGAGCGACGATAGGATTAGCCCCGATTAAGAAGACCGTATCAGAAAGTTCGAAATCTCGTAAGGTATAAGGTGGAGCGTCGAAACCGAAACTTTGTTTGTGAGCGACAACAGCAGTAGCCATGCATAGTCTGGTGTTGCCATCTACATGGCCACGCAAAAAATTTCTGATAACGTGAGAGCAAATGGCCATTTCTTCTAGTGGAAGTTGTCCGGTACTAATGGCAGCTATGCTGTCTCCACCATATTTATTTTTGATATCTAAAAGTTTATCTGCTAAATATTTGTAAGTTTCGGACCAAGATTTTTCTTGTAGAATGCCGTTTTCATTTCTTATTTTAGGTAAAGGGCTGGGTTTATATATGCTCTGCTGTTTTGCTAACATCAGGCCCTTTATACAAGAAAAACCTTTATTAACTGGATAGTCTTTTGTAGGTAATACTCTTACAATGCGTTCTTTATCTACATAAAAGTCTAAATTACAAGCCAGAGAACACAGATTACAGGTGGACTGAACTTTTTTCATTTGAAATCCTCCTTTTAATGTAATGATATAATATAATAAAGATTAGAATAAAACATAATAAATGAGTATAAAATAAGCTAAAAATATTATAACTTATAGGTTGATGGGATTGCAATATATTTTTTGGGTTAGACTAATAAAAAATACAGAGAGGAATAATTTGTGATGTATACTTTAGCTAACTTAATATTAATGGGTGGAAAAAATAAGAGGATGAATGGATTTAACAAAGGGTTGATAAATACAACAGGGCAAACATTTTTAGAAATAATATATCAAGAATTATCCCAGGTATCGGATACTTACGTTTCTGTAAATCGGAGTCTATACAAGGATGAAGGATTAGAAAAAAGTTATAATTTAATAGAAGATAAAATTGAAGATATAGGACCGATGGGGGGGATATATTCTGGCCTAAAAGAGATAGATAGCAATTTTTTATTTGTCACAGCTTGTGATATGCCGTTTGTTTCTGCT
Source organism: Candidatus Epulonipiscioides saccharophilum (assembly GCA_002007295.1). GTDB lineage: Bacteria > Bacillota > Clostridia > Lachnospirales > Cellulosilyticaceae > Epulonipiscioides > Epulonipiscioides saccharophilum. The sequence continues at coordinate 22,000 of LNZM01000024.1, forward strand.
CGGATGGTAGAAATTTTGGCTGAGCATATAGTTTCATTAGATAGTTGCGTAGCTTTTTGCGATAATAAAAGAGTGTATCCTATGGCAGCTATTTATCCGAAAAATATGTTATCGAAAATAGAAGAACATATAAAAGAGAAGAATTATAAATTACTTAATTTGCTAGTTAATAGGGCCATTTTAGTAGATATAGCTCTTACAGATTTATCGGCGGATAGTCTGGCAAATATAAATACGTTAAGTGATTTAGAAAGATCAAAGCTTGGTAGAAATTTATTTATAGGATAAGCAATTTTTAAATACTAGCAGAGTGATTTAGAAAGATCAAAGCTTAGTAGAAATTTATTTATAGAGTAAGCAATTTTTAAATACTAGCAGATGATCTTGGTCTGATAGTATTTTAAATAAAATATATATTGACAAGCTTTTCATTAAGAGGTAAAATTTGCCTATGTAGATTAACAAAAAAGATATAACACAAACCAAATTAGTCAGTATATAACAAAAAAGAATATTTACAAAATCAAATTATTAAAGGGGTGAAATTAAATATGGATTTTATTTTAAGACTTTTTATGCGACAAGAAATAAGAGATTTAAGAATAATTGGCCGTAGAAAATTGTATCTTAAGTTTACACCGGACGGATCAGTCATAGTATTAGCTAAGCAAACGCCACAGACAACCTATGCCGTATCGGTTAGAAAAGGGCAATGGGTGTTAGAAAATTTAGTAACGAAAAAAGCAAAGATAGAAGTTTTAAGGGGCATAGTAGCGTTAGGGGATGCTACATTAAAGCTATCGATAACAGTGTATGCATTTAATCCACATAATATTTATCAGATTAAGACACCGCCATCGGGACGGTTATTAATTGGACGAGGCGAGCGAACAGATATTATGATAAAAAATAAATTGGTATCAGATCCGCATTTAGAATTAAACTATGCAAATGGGGAATGGAGCTTTTTGGATACAAATAGTAGCAATGGTACATATATAAATGACAAAAAACTATCTTCTGGAATTATAAAGAAGGATGACGTAGTCAAGTTTGCATTTTGTCAAATACTGATAGATGACAGTGATATTATGCTTATTACGGAAGATATCGTTATGCTACAGTATAATTCTCAAATTTTGGAGCAAAGATTTGTGGATTCTGTAGAACAGCCGTATCCATTAAAGCTAAATAGATCACCGAGATTGAAAAGAAATTTTAAGAAAGAGATTATAGAGATACAAGCACCACCGGTGTTAAATAATGTACCAAAAATAAATTGGTTATCTGTTTTTCTGGGACCGTTGTTATCGATTTTAGCGATTACGGCGATTGTTTTTTTTATGCCGGTAAATGAAGGACAAAGCCGAAATTTTACTATGTTGTATTATACTGTACCGATGTCTGTTATAGGTATAGTGATGGGATTTTTAAACTTTATGTCTCAAAAAAATAAACACAAGCAGACGGAGGAAGTAAGGAGGATAAAATATCAAGAGTATTTAGCAACACAAGTAGATAAAATCGAAGCGTTGTTAGATATGCAGAGAGAAATTTTAGTTGAAGATTATCCGTCTGTAACCGAATGTGTTATGTTAGCGTTAAGGCGAGAAAACAGGCTATGGAATAGAACGCAATATGATAATGATTTTATGACTTTATCTTTAGGTACAGGAGCGATACCGGCGGAAATCTTGGTTAAGGTACCGAGGCAAACAATATCGTTGGTGGACGATCCGTTATTAGAAAGGACAAAAGCGTTAGAGCATAAATTTGATGTAAATTATAATTGTCCAATTTTGATGGATTTAGGAGTGCACAAATCTTGTGGTATAATAGGCGATAGGGGAAAATCGATACAATTAGCAAAGAACTTAATTATGCAGGCGGCGACATTTCATAGTTATTTGGATTTAAAAATAGTTATTATAAGTGATCTCCATGAAGCAAAAGAGTGGGAATTTGCAAAGTGGCTACCACATACATTTGATAAAAATAGGGGGCGGAGATATTTTGCTACTAATAAGCAGCATGCAAATATAATTCTAAATGATTTAAAAGAAGAATTAATACAGTTTAATAAAGAGAGTCAAAATGAGGATAAATACAACAGGCAGGTTCGAGATGTAGCAGAAACACCGCATTATTTATTTGTTTGTGCAGCGATGGAGACATGCATTAATCATGCTATTTTTCCGTTATTGATAAATAGCAAGTTAAAATTGGAATATTTATTTTTGTTTAATGAGATTCATATGTTGCCGCCGGATTGTCATTATATAGCAGATTTTTCGAACAGAAAGGCACTTTTTTATACAAAGAGTAATGCGTCAGAAATGCGAGAATTTAGTTTAGAATATACAGCAAAGTTTGAAAAATTCGCAAGGAGTTTGGCACCACTTAGGTTTGAAACAAGTGATGATGTATTGAAGTTACCGGATAGAGTAACTTACTTAGAAGGTTATGGAGTGCAGAAGGCATCGGAATTGCCAATAGCAAAGCTGTGGACGATGGGAAGGCCGGAAAAATCAATGAGTGTACCGATAGGGATATCGGGAAATGGGGAATTGTTTGAGTTTGACATTCATGAGAAAAAATGTGGACCACATGGGTTAGTAGCAGGAATGACGGGATCTGGAAAATCAGAAATGGTTCAAAGTTGGATATTATCGATGGCTACATATTTTTCACCGAGTAGTGTTAACTTTGTTCTGATAGATTTTAAGGGGACTGGCTTAATTTTGCCATTTAAGAACATGCCACATTTAGCAGGAACAATATCTAATATAGATAAAAATATTGGACGAAATTTGGTAGCATTAGAGAGAGAGTTAAGTAGGAGGCAGCAATTATTTAATGCGTGTGATGTACAAAATATTACACAGTATTTGACAGCGTATAGAGAAGGAAAAGTAACGGAGCCTTTACCGTATTTATTTATAGTAATAGATGAGTTTGCAGAATTTAAGATACAGTTTCCAGATTTTATGAGAGTGATAGATAGTGTATTTGGGATAGGTAGAACATTAGGAGTGCATGTCATTTTGCTAACGCAAAAGCCAGGGAATGTAGTAACAGATAAGATGAATTCGAATACAAGATTTAGATGGTGTTTAAAAGTAGCTAGTTCGGCAGACAGTAATGATATGATAAAGAGACCAGATGCAGCAAAAATAATGAGGCCGGGGCGTGCATATGTGAAGGTAGGAGAGGACGAGATATTTGAGCAGACACAATCTTTTTGGAGTGGAGCGCCATATAATCCGAATAGAACGTTGACACCACAAATGAATACGGACGTTTCATTAATAGATAATATTGGACAAAGGGCAAAAGTGATCGTTCAAAAGAAAAAGAAGGTCAAAACAGGTAAAACCGAGATAGATGCAGTAATAGATTATTTAAAAGAATATACGAGACAAAACAGCATACCTATGGCAATGCAAGTTTGGACTGAGAAAATGCCATTTCTAATGTATTTAGAAAATATATTAGAAGAGCCGTTTGCTGGTTCTTGGCCAGATGGGTACGTTCCGATTAATTCTATCATAGGTATGGTAGATGATCCTAGAAATCAATCTCAATATCCATTAAAATTAGATTTAAGTAAGAAAGGACATGCATTAATTTATGGATCACCTGGTAGTGGAAAGACTACATTGATGCAAACAATAATCATATCTTTAGCTATGAGTTATAGTCCGAAAAACGTTCATATATATATTATGGACTTTGGAGGAGGAAGTTTAGGGATGTTTAAACAAATACCGCATGTAGGTGGTATTGCTCTTGGAGATGAGGCAGAAAAGATTACAAAGTTATCCGAAATGATAATGGAAGAATTAAAAAATCGTAAAAAACTTTTTGCTGTTGAATCCGTATTAAGCATTTCCTCGTATAGAGAAGCAACCGGCCGAGATATGCCCGACATAGTGTTAATGCTAGATAATTTTGCTCCTATTTTGAGTACGTATCCAGATTTAAGTGACTTTTTTGGGGTACTAACGAGAGAAGGTAGTAGTTACGGTATTTATGCGATAATTACAGGTAATAATATGAATACTATTAGTTATCGTATTACACAAAATGTATCACAAGTTTTTTGTTTGATTATGCCGGACAAATCTGAATACACAGCTATTGTGGGACGTACGGATGGAGTAGAACCAGAAAATACACCGGGTAGAGGTATGCTAAAAGACAATCCACCGTTAGAGTTCCAAATAGCACTTCCTTTTAACTCTGAAAATGAAAGTAAGCGAGCTAGTGGTATAAAGGATCTTGCTATTTTTATGGATGATGTTTGGAGTGGCACACGGCCGAAGATTATACCTACGATGCCCGAAATAGTTTATAGCAAAGATTATCCGAGTGAAAATATTTTCTTTGGTTTAACATATACTGATTATGAACCAATATATGTGGATATAAAGGTCAAACAATATTTGACAATGTCAGTAAAGAAAAAGGATCCTAAATTATTCAAATTATTTTGTGATCAAATAATAAAAAAAGTAAATTATGATGAATATTTAATTTATGCAGATAATACAATTAATATGGAAAGTGTTATTATTGATAGCGTTGAGTTTGATAGTGCGATAGAAACATGGATACCTATTTTAAGTAACCGTTTAGAAGAATTTAAGAAAGGCCCGTTAGATGAGAAAGAGCACCCGTTTATGGTGTTGGCTATATACGATTTAGAAACTTGCTTTGAAAAAGCTACAGATAAGACAATGCGAAGATTAAATACGATTGTTAATTTGGGAGTAGGTTTAAATATTATTGTATTTCTACATTCAACGGCTAGTTCATTTGTTAAGTTATTTAATGCTGGAGATTTATTTACTACATCTATGGTAAATAAAAGGTGTGGCCTAGTTTATGGAGGTAGTGCATCTGATCATAGCGTATTTAAATTAAATTTACTTTATAGTGAAACGAAAAATGAAATATCATCTGAAGATGGGTATATGATCATGGAGGATAGGACACCAAAAATTAAATTATTAACTACATAAAGAAAAATGACAATAATGAGGTGTAAAATGAAATCATGTGAACAAGTGATTGTAACTTTAAAATTTGAATATCAAGATATAGATATGGAATTACCTACATTTTTACCATGGAAATTTTTGCAACACAAAATTTTAGATTGCTTAATAGAAAATGAATCTAGACAATATGCTTCATATTCAAGCCTAATAGCATTACATGCGAATAATCCGTTAAAGAGCGATGACACCTTAGCTTCTCGAGGAATCTGGGATGGTAGTATACTGATTTGTACTCGTGAATAGGGAGGTTATATGGATATTGATAAATTTAAAATTTGTATAGATCAAGCAATATTAATTAGTGAGCAAATCCATTCTTTAGAAGATCGAATAGAGCAAGGATGGGAAGGTCGGAGTGCTGTAGCTTTAAAAGAAGTACTAGCTAGGCAAAGAAATCAGCTATTTGATTTAATTTCTGATTTAAGAACGTTGATGAATTCTGTAGAATGTGTAATAGATGAAATAGCATATGAAGAAATGCAAGCATTATTAAATCAATATTAAAATATATCCAAAGGAATGTGATATTTTTTGAAACGGATTAAAGTTGATTTTGATCATATTACTAAACTAAAGAAAACTTTATACACTCAAACAGATGAAATGAGCATTATAATTCGAAATTTAAATTATTTAAATTATTCTTTAGATCCGAAAGTGTTGGCTAGAAATAATATAGAATACGATTTGTCGGTAACCTTAGATAAGGCTAAAAATTTATATAATAAATTAGAGGCTTTAACTAATATTTTGAATATGACAATTAATGAATTTCATCAAATAGAAAATGAATTATATCAAAAATTTAAAGATTCTGAAAAGTCTTGATGATTATTTTCCTTTTCATTAAAAATTTGAGGAATATATAAGGTTACTAAGTAAAGACATTCTTAGTGTAAAATATTCAATGTTAGAAAGGAGTGAGGCTTCTTGGCAGACTTGATACAGGTAACTCCCGAAGAGTTAAGAGATCGAGCAAAAGATATTCGTCGATACCGGGAACAAAACGATGAGGTAATCAACCAATTAGGCATTCTTATTCGTCATTTAAATGATGTTTGGGTAGGAGAAGCACAACAAGCCTATGAGGCTAGATTCAATAGCGTCGAAGTTAAGTTTAGAGAGTTTTCGCATAAAATAGAAGCTTATACTAGAATGATGGAAATGACAGCAGATGGACTAGAACAAACAGATATTAGAATTAGCAGTGCAATCAATAGTTTTAATTTTTAATTTATAATAATGAAAGAGGGACGAAATAATGGCTGATTTAATTCAAGTAACATCAGAAGAACTTAGAGAAAGAGCAAACGAAGTGCGTAGTCAGCGGACTAGAAATGATGAAGCAATTGCTAATATAGCTACATTAATAAGAGGATTGAATGAAATCTGGTCCGGTGAAGCGCAAGTAGCATTTGAATCAAAATTCCATAATATGCAAGGCAAGTTTGCAGAATTTTCTGATCATCTTGAACGTTATTCTGTTATGATGGACAAAAGTGCAGATGAATTAGAATCTAAAGATAAAGACCTAAGCAGTAGAATCAACGCTTTTGAGATTTAATAAAAAATTTGATTAATATTTGATTAATATAGGAGGCTATATATAATGGCGATAATTAAAGTAACGGCAGATATGTTAATAAACAAAGAGCTAGAAGCAACTGGGTTAATAGCACAACATGGCGAAGCAATTGAAAAAATCCGGCAAATTGTTTATGGATTAAATACAATGTGGAAAGGTGACGCACAGACTGCTTTTGTACGAGTTTTTGACGAAATGGATCCTCTATTTAGAGAGTTTAGAGCTGATTTAGAGCGTTATATTGATTTAATGCATACAACAGCTGAAGAATTCAGAGCGACGGATACATCTCTCGGAAATAGTTTTTCGTAAAGCCTTTTAAATTAAAAAAATGATATCAAATGAATTAAAATTAAGTAGCAACGCTGTTGATATTTAATAAAAAATTCGATTAATAAAGGAGAATATATATAATGGCGGTTATTAAAGTAACAGCGGATATGTTAATAAACAAAGAGTTAGAAGCAACTGGGTTAGTAGCGCAACATGGCGAAGCAATTGAAAAAATTCGGCAAATTGTTTATGGATTAAATACAATGTGGAAAGGTAACGCACAGACTGCTTTTGTACGAGTTTTTGATGAAATGGATCCTCTATTTAGAGAGTTTAGAGCTGATTTAGATCGTTATATTGATTTAATTCATATAACAGCTGAAGAATTTAGGGTAACGGATACCTCTCTTGGAAATAGTTTTTCGTAAAATTTTATAAAACCCGATACATCTTTCAGAAATAGTTTTATATAAAATTTTTGAATGGTTATAACGATTAATTTCGCTTTGCAGCCTTTTGTCTTTTGCTGTGAATAGTTTTGCTTAGTACTAATTTCAATTTTATATAGGTGACTTTTGTTATAGGTGACTTTTACTAAAAAAATCAGTATTAAGTTATATAACCTTCTATGTTCACAAACTAGGAGGTTATATTTTTTTTGAAAATATAACTTATGAAGGAGAGGTAATTTATGAATAGTTCGATATTTAAAATGTCAAAAAATGTAGTTACCGTTACTATATCAGCTGATATGACATTAGATAATATAGCATATAGATCATTAAAAAATGGTAAAATTCCTTTTTTGCTTCCATATGATATAAAAAATATCAATAATGACATAACTTTATCATATAAAATTGATGAAAATGCATCTTTAACAAAATTGTCTAAAAGCTTTAGTGCAAATGAACTGTTTGAAGTTTATTTGCGTATAATAAGCACTTTAATTAATTGTGAGAATTATTCTCTTAATAATACAAATTTTTGTCAAGATATTGACACCATTTTTTTAATTACTAATAAAATTAAATTTCTTTATGCACCAGTAAGAGAATATAATCAAGATGTTAAAGTTACTAAAAAAATGCTTGAATCTTTATTAAATAATTGTCCAGATACATCAAATCTTGATTTAATGAAAATATACAGATATTTTTCAGCAGATCAATTTTCTTTAAAGGGATTTCAGAATTTATTAATTAATGATATAGGAGTAAAAGAGTGCGATAATGATACTCAAAATTCTATAAATTCAGTAAATCCAATTGAACAAAATCAAAATCAGGATATGTATTTAAAATCGCAAAAGTCAAATATGTATGTTACACCACCGCCAGGTAATTATGGAACACCACCTCCGGGCAATTATAATAATTCTATACCACCAAACAATGGACCAAATTTTGGGGAATTCGTTATGCCACCGCCGATGCCCAAAACGGATTCTAATAAAAAGAAAGGTGGTTTATTTGGGATATTTGGGAGTAAGAAGAGTAAAAACAATGAAATTTATATTTTTGATGATGGGCAAAATCCTCGTTCGGTAGAGCCGAAAGCAAAGGAGGTTAATATAACCAGTCCACCTTTAGGATCTAATGGGCATATGACAAGCGATGCTATGTTAACGTTGATAGCACCGAATGTAAATTTCCCTCGATTAGAGTATCAAATACCTATAGTTCTTATTAATGATCGATTTAGTTTAGGAAGACAAGATAGAGATAATAAACCGAAGACTTCTGATTATGAGTTCGATGCTAGCATTAAGTCTATAAGTCGAAAGCATGCCATAATATTGCGAGAGAATGATGCTTATTATTTAATGGATATAAATTCTTCAAACGGTACATATTTAAATGATGAACGTTTAAAACGTAATGTTCAATACTTATTAAATTATCATGACAAAATTTCATTTTCCAAGCAAGGTATAGAGTATTTATTTACTACGGATGAAGATACTGGCGACGAAACAATGTTGATGTTTAATTTATAAGAAAGAGGGTGGAAAAAATGATTATAAGTGGACGTAGTGATGCGGGAAAGAGTAGATCAATCAACCAAGATAGTTTATATGCAAAAAAAATGAAAATAGGACGGCACAAAGTGTGTGTGGCAGCCGTTAGCGATGGTATAGGTAGCTTTAAGGAAGGCGGTTTAGCCTCTAATATAATAACTAGAAGTATAAGAGGGTGGACAGAAGAAAATTTAGTTCAAAGCATAAAAAACAATGAACCTATAAATACAATTCTGACACAAATGAATGAATTATTGGTAACGATAAATAATTATATAATATACACAGCATCAATGCAAAAAATAACGACGGGTGCTACAATTTCATTTTTAGTAATAGTGGACAATCAATATGCTGTAGCTCATATAGGGGATAGTAGGATTTATAAGTTAGGTAATATGGGCCTTTCTATAATTACGAGAGATCACTGTGTTATGAAGGATGGCAAAATTTTACTAGCTCAATGTGTAGGACATAGCTCAGACATTGATATATTTAATACTACTGGGAGTGTACAAAAACGAGATGTATTTTTTATTTGCAGTGATGGTTTTTATAAGTGGGTGGATTTAAATAGATTAATTAGAAATCAAAAATGGATTTTCAATACTTACCAACTTTCTAGATATACAAACAATTCATTTGCACAAGTGAAAGGGACTTATTGCAGTGACGATATTTCAGCCATTATAATAAAGATTGTTTAATATTGAAAGGAGGCTATTTAAAATATGTCAAAAAAATTTATTTTAAACTTTTTAATAGTTGTTATGTGTATTAATATGTTTTCGGTCATTTCTTATGGACTAGAAATTAATGACAAAAATTTATTAGCCGAGTTATTAAATGCTGCTGATAAAAATCATAATGGACAAGTGGATGATAGTGAGGTGAAAGATCTTAAATATTTACAATTAGATAATAAATATATATCTGATATTAGTGATTTAAAACAATTTTATAATTTAGAAACTCTTATCTCACACAATCATTCGATAACTGATTTGACACCGTTAGCTTCTTTAAGTAAGTTAACTTATTTAGATCTTGGTTTAGACACATTAAGTACGAATAGCATAAGTGATATTAGTCCACTCAAAAATATGTATAATTTAGATTACTTAGATTTGGCCAATCATTCTATAAGTGATATATCGGTTTTGTCTGGATTAACAGGTCTTAAAAATTTAATATTAGAAAATAATTTAATAGTAGAAGTATCACCGCTAGCTAATTTAAATGAATTAACCTTATTAAATATTCAAGGTAATGAGCTTGAGCCGGACTTAGATTTTTTAACGGATTTAGACGACCTACAAAGACTTTATGTAGATGACACATATATAAACACGCAAGACGAGTTAGCATTTTTTGCTAGTGGGATACACCTTTATCTTCAGGCCAGTACACCGAGAGTATTTAATGAATTTTCACCATCTAGCAATACTAATAATAATCCAGAAATTGTAGCATTGGACAATAATGAATTAGTAATAATGCCAAATGCGCCAGAACCGAAATTATCATATTCAAGTTTAGATACAATTAGAAATCGCAGTCAAGCAGTAAACTTAGTGGGCGATGCTGTATCCGACTTAACGGCGGTACAAAAAAAGGATCAACAAGTAATTAATTTAGTAACTGATTTTGCAGAAGAAGCAATTTATCAAGTTGCGAATAAAAGTTTTAATTCTAGCAATATTATTACGAATGACTTTATAGCGGACTTAGGAAAAGAGGCCGAACAAACAGCTAATGAATTAGAAGCGGTTATTAAGAAAAATGGCATTGATCTTAATAGGCCACTAGATCATAACGTTATGCTATCGACGAATGAAAAGGCGGGAACGTTTACAGTAGATAAATCGATAGGTGAAGCAAAAGATATTGACAATTTAAGGATAGCAACAAAGGATGTAAATTTAGAAATAGATATAAATAATTTTAAAGAAGAAAATTTTACACAGCCTTTAAAAGCAACGGTAAATGTAAACGGATCAGGAATGTTTGCAGGGATGGCTAATTATGGTAGTACTAGTTATTCAGTATCTTATAGTCCATATGCACCGAGCAAGTCGATAACAATTGGGTTACCAAAAACGATAGGAGACTTAGATTTTCAAGCTGCGTTTAGAAATGATGAATTAGTTGGAGGTAAATATAATCCGGCGAGTGATAAAGTAGAGATACAGAGTAGTCTACCAGGAGAATATATAGTAAAAGAACATTATCAAGATTTTAGTGATATAGAAAGTAAAGATCAACAAATGCAAGACGCAATAAAATTGCTAGTATCAAAAGATATTATAGACGGAAAAACCTCTACACAATTTATGCCGGATGATGCAATAAAGAGGTCGGAGTTAGCCGTGATGTTAATAAAAACAATATACATGCATAATGTAAATGCAAAAGTTAATTTTATAGATGTGTCACCGGCTGATTGGTTTTACACAGGAGTAGCTTCCGCTGTTGATGAAAATATTATGAGCGGATTTCCAGATAGAACATTTAGACCAGATGATGTTGTGACAAAAGTTGATACTATTTCGGCTTTAGTAAAAGCGTTACAATCAGAAAAAGATTATTATTTACCGAGTAATAATTCAATGTATTTAATGCGATATAAAGATGCAAGTAAAATACCGCAGTGGGCCGAAAGCGATGTTGCTTTAGCTACGAGAGAAGGGTTAGTAATTCCAAGAGCTGATGGAAACTTTTCTCCAGATACTATTATGACCAGAGGAGAAGTTGCGTTACTTTTACAGTTACTGTTTGACAAACTTTAAATATTTTTAATTTTTAGGGTAATTTAAGGATGGGGTTATATGTATTCTTTTTCTTACCCGATTTCAATTTTAAAATAAGAAAGGTGCTAATTTATGAAAAAAGGATGGTTTATTATAACAATAATATTAATGCAATGTCCGAAGTTATATGCGACAGAGAGTATAACATTCATGGATAAAAATCTACATCAAGCAATTTTGGAACAAGTAGATAAGAATAATAATATGGCCATAGAAAAAAGTGAAGTTGAGAATATAACCATGTTAAATTTATATGATGAAGACCTAACAAACTGTGCACCGATAACGAGTATGTACGGATTAAAAAGTTTAGAAATTGCTAATAACAATTTTTCGAATTTATCGATTTGTGCTTCAATGAGTAATTTGGCCACATTAAATGCTGGACAAAACCAAATAAAAGATATTAGTCAAATAAAGAATTTATATAAACTAGAAGAATTACATTTAAATAACAATAAGTTAATAGATATATCACCTGTTTTACACACCAAGAATTTACGCATATTATATTTAGATTATAATATAATAACAGATATTCAAATAATAGACAAGCTTTTTAATCTGGAAATATTAAACATTAGTAATAATAAAGTCCAGGATATATCAGCATTAAGAAAGATGTTCAAAATAAAAGAATTAAATTTGTCTAACAATTTAATTACAGATATATCTGCTTTGGAGAAATTAGAAAAGTTAACATATTTAAATTTATCAGGTAATCCCTTAAATCTTCGAGATGAAGAGACATTAAGTATTTTAAATAATTTTATAGATAAAGGAGTAAGAGTAATTTTTGATAAAGAAATACCAAAAATCACTACCAATCCGACTGTAGTAGAAAATAATTCAAAATTAGAAAATTATTTAGTAAGCAAAGAACCAACAACCTTACCGGATTTAAATTTTGAATATTTAAATAATATAGATTCAGCCGAAGATTTATTAAATTCAGTAGATTATGCGCTAGCTAGTTTGGAGGAGCAGCATCAATTAGATAAATATATAACGGAATTATTTACTAAATATGTTGAACGGGGAATAGAAATACTTTGTTTTAGAAAAATTTCTCAAAATACATTGACAATTGATAAAAAAATGATAGACTACATTGATATAGATGTAGAAAACATAATAGAAGAAGTGAGCAAAAAATTTAATTTAGCAAATATTCCATTAAGTAGGCCAATAGAAAAGACAGTTCAAATAATTACAAAGGGTAGTTATAGGGCCAATGTAATTTTAGATAAGTCATTAATGGATACGAATATAGACAATCTTAGAATAGTTACATCAGAATTGACAGTATTAATTTCACGTGAAAATTTCCCAACAGATACTAATATCGTAGTTTCATTAAGTAGGGAAATGAACGAGGGACAAAATTATTTTGATGAAGTATCTTATGATAATACTACATATGTAGTTAATTCTCAACCGGAAATACCGATTATTATTGGGTTAGATTTAGCCGATGAGGATAACAAAGAATATCAATGTATAATAAGAGATGGTATCAATGAAGGGGGGACATTCAATCCGAGTACAAACAAAATAGAAGCGTTAACGATAGGTAACGGCCGGTTTATAGTAGAGGAAATTAAGCCGAGTTTTAGAGATCTGTATGATTTATCAGATCAAATGAAAGAAGCTATTCTGATTGTAGTTTCCAAAGGAATTATGGAAGGAATTAGTTCGAAAGAATTTGATGCGGCCGGAATTGTATCTAGAGAAGATTTTAATTTGGTATTAGATAATTTAGGTTATCCTGGTAATGATTTTGGTATAGAGGAAGTATTATTGAGATCTGAAATAATTGCATCTATAATGAATATTTTAGTAAAAGAGCAAAATTATTTTTTACCCAACTATCCAGAAAATTATTTAAATAGTTATCCAGATTATCAAGCAATACCTAAAGAGTTATATGATTTATTAGGTTTGGCGATTCAAGAAACAATGTTGCCTGAAAGAATAGATGGTAATTTTGGGCCAAATGAGTTAGTTTCTAGAGGTGAACTGGCTATTATACTTAAATTATTGTTTGATAGAATTGCTAATTAACAGTAAAAAGAGATTAATGATTAATAATTAAGATGCATTTAAAATATTAAGATAACTTTTAAGATTTTGTTTATACAATAAAGGAGATAAAAAAATGATAAAAAAGTTTATTTTTCTATTTACTTTTGCTACTTTATTTTATCAAACAGAAATAAAGTTATTTGCAGAAGAAGTAATACTGGAAGACAAAGACGAATTAAAATGGATTGAACTGGAGGGTATATCGGGTGGCCGAATTAAATTTGACCCGAATACAGGGACAATCGTAGATGCTGAAGAAAGTATTATATTTGCACATATTCCGTTTTCAATCAATGATATTTCAGTTAAGTCTATTGGTATAGCTGCGTTTAAGGATTGTAAAGATATGAGTAGTATTTCATTACCAAACTCTATTGAAAATATTTGTGAGAGAGCATTTCAAGGTTGTAACAGTTTAAAAAATGTGATTATTCCAGAGGGTATAAAAGTTATGAATGGTGCTGTTTTTTATTTATGCGAAAATTTAGAAATGGTAGCTATTCCGAGTAGCGTAGAACATGCAGTGTTTAATATTTTTGAAGGATGTGAGAATTTAAAGACTGTAAAATATGGTAGTAATATAGAAAATTGGAATAACCTTAAAGTTATGGTATCCGATTATGTGAAGATAGAGTTGGCTGAAAGATGGTTTGAAGTACCCGAAGTTTATGGAGGAAAGCTAAAATTTAACGTTAATACGGGGACCATAGTAGAGGCGGAGAAAACAATTACTTATGCAAATATACCGACTTTTATTGAAGGGATAGCGGTGTTGGCAATAGCGCCTGAATTATTTTATAACTTCAAAGAGTTAAGAGCCGTTTTTTTACCTAAAACAGTTTCTATCATACCAGTTAGTGCTTTCGAGCAGTGTTCGGCGTTAGCCTTAATTTTGCTACCAGAAAGTATAGAAAGTATAGAGAAAAAAGCATTTTGGGGATGTGCTAGTCTAGAGTATATTAAACTTCCATCCAGTTTAAAAAGGATAGAAGATAGTGCATTTTTTGATTGTGACAATTTACCTTATATAAATATTCCAAAAAATGTTGAAAAAATCGGCGATTTTGTTTTTGGCGGATGTTATTTACTAGATACTGTTGTTATTCAAGGGGATCCGATGGATGTTGGTTATGACGCATTTATTTATTGTGATAAATTACAAACTATTCATTTTAATGGCAGTTATCTTCAGTGGAATACATTAGAAATAAATATTCCAGAATCGACAGAAATTATATGTAATAACGATATTACTATGGCGGAGTTTTCGTATGAAAATATAGAAAATATTTCGACACAACAAGATGCAATTGCAGAATTAGAAAAAGCTTTATTAACAGTAAGTGAAACACAATTGAAAGATGCGAACAGCGTCAATGCGCTTGCTAGATTTGCGGAGGCATTAATTGCCGAAATTTCGAGCATTAGACTTGAAACAAATTCGGATAATATACTTTTTATTAACTATGATACTTTGGCCAATTTACAGAATGTAGCAGAGGAGCTTTCAAATAAATTAAGTGATTGTATAAATAATTCCGGAATGGAATTAAGTAGAACATTAAGAAAAATTGTAAGAATTAATACAAATTCGAATGCTATAATAATAATAGATCCAAATATAGCAAACTCTAAAATTAATACATTGAGTGTTTCAATGAACGATGATATGGCGATTAGCTTGGATACCAACGAGATAGTGACGGCGCGTGCTATAGAAATTTCTACACAGAAAACAGAGGATAATTATCAAATTGCATATACTGGAGGAGGAACACCGCTAACAATTTGTTTACCAAGTATAGAGGGTAATCCAAATTATCAAGCAATTATAGAGAACAATGCATTAATAGGGGGACGATATAATCCGGCAACAAACATGTTAGAAGCGAAGACTTTACTGTCGGATGCTTCTTATTCTATTTTAGAAAACGTAAAATATTTTGCTGATATTGATCGAACCAGTGCACAAATGCAAGAAGCGATACAAGTTCTTTCATCTAAGGGAATAATTAATGGTAGAGAAGGAGATCTTTTTGAACCGGATATTCCGATATCGAGGGCAGAAGTAGCAACAATATTAGTAAGGATTTTATATGCGTATGACCCATTTGCTACGTCGCAGTATGCGGATATTTCTAACGATGACTGGTTTAAAGCGATTGCTGGATCGGCTCAAAGATTAGGTATAATGGTGGACTCAACCAATAATTTTAGAGGTAATGATTTAATTACTAGGTTGGAATTGACTTGTGCGATTAGCCATGTATTGAAAACAAAGCAGACGTATTTAGAAGTGGATAATTTAGAAAAATATTTATCCGAATTTAGTGATTTAGAATTGATTAATACGATAAATTATTATGATGTTGCTTTTGCTACAAGAGAGGATTTGGTATTAAGATATAATGATAGCTTTATGCCACTTGCTACAGTAACTAGAGGTGAGGCAGCTATACTTTTAAAGAAAATTTATGATAGAATTGGTTAAAAAAACGTAAAAAAAAGAGAGGAAAAGTGATTTTATTGTATATTGAAAATATTCTTGCCTGGATTGGTTATATTGGATTTATTTTAGGAGCAATAGGTATTATAAATCATATAATTACAAATAAAAAAATTAATATGAAAAAAGCTATAGAAGACAATTCGAATACAGAATATATTACAAAAACAATTATGCAAACATCGATAAATGTAGATGCATTTACCGAGTCCAATAATACAATAATAGACGAAGGAAGCACAGAATTAGACGATGTGACATTATCAAATACGAATCAAGATTTTGAGTATTTACATAGTGTAGTGTTTCAGAATAGATATATTATAGACCGAGAAATGGGCGGAGGAGGGATGAGCCATGTTTATTCGGCTAGAAGTACATCGTTAGGAAGCGAATGGTTGATCAAACATATTGAGCCAGAGTATCAAGCATTACTAAGAGAAGAAGATATTTTAAAGAAATTAAATCATACAAATTTACCGAAAATAGTGGATGTTTTTTATGACGCAACAGGAACGTATATAGTGCAGAGTTTTATAGACGGAATTTCTATGGATAAGGTTATAGCTTCAGACTTAGTGCTAGCACAATATCAAATACATGATTGGGCAAAGCAGTTAGCGGAAGTTTTGGATTATCTACATACATTAAAGCCATCACCAATTATTCATAGAGATTTAAAGCCGGCAAATATAATAGTATCGCACAGTGATAAATTGGTTTTAATAGACTTTGGGATATCAAAAGAAGAATCAGCCAAGCAAGAGATTCACGCGGTATCTAAACATTATGCATCACCGGAGCAAAGTAAAAAGCAGAAAACAGATTTTAGGTCGGACATATATAGTTTCGGAGTTATATTCTTTGAGTTAGCAACCAAGAAGAAGCCAAATCGAACAAATCATATTTTATTAAAAGAAACTATATCGCAAGAGTTTGGGCATATAATATTAAAATGTTTAAAGGAAAATCCAGATGAAAGATATCAATCATCTAAAGACTTATTAACGGATTTAGAAAGAATTCAATCCTTACGAATAAGATTTGCACAAGCATTAGTAAAAAGAAAGTTTATTTTAATGATGTCAATAATTTTAGTCAGTGCGTCTGTAGTAAGCATATTTGCGGCAGAGCATCTAAAAGAGAAACAAAAATTTTCTTATATAGAGTTATCACCGGGTCTTTTAAAGATTAGTGAGCAACAGTCCAAAGAATTGGTTATATCTCAAGAGTTTGAAAATGGAGAAATAAAAAGAATTTCAGTAAAGGATATAGAATGGTTGCACGAAGACAATAATATAGCTAGAATAGATGGAGATTTAATTATAGGAATGAATGAGGGGAAGGTCAAATTTGAAGGTAGATACCGTGATAAAATCATATCAACCGAAATAGAGGTAGTTAAGGCTGTGGACGGAATGGTGGAAATATCCTTAAATTATGATCCAGCTTATCAGGTCAAAACAGAATACGGAAATGGAGTGAGAAATCATAAGGATGGATTAGATCCGAGCTTTGTTTCTCCTGAAAGCTTAATTCAAACGAATGATGGTAAAATTTTTGTGGTGGACGGGGGATTTTTGCGACAAATCTATAAAGATGAAGTCAGTACTTTGTTTTTAGAGCCGTATCACATAATACCAGATTTAATTAGAACATTTGATAATCAAATATATATGTCCACTCGTTCGTGGACAGAAGTAAATGGACAAAATAGGGTAGGCTTAGCCAAAGTAAATTTAGAAGAAGAAAAAATAGAATTGTTATATTCAATGAATCCGCTATATATGGATATTTTGGATTTTACATTTGATAATCAAGGGAATATATTTGTAATAATTAAAAATTTAATGCTAGAAACTGTTGAAATTCATAAAATAGATTATGAAACAAGTGACATTTCAATTCTTACTTATGCCTATCCGGACACGGTCGCTATTGCTGTGGATAATAAAAATGTTATTCATATATCGAATGCGACAAAAGGTACGATAGAGAAGTTTGTGGATAATACTTGGATTTATGTAGCTGGTATAGAAAACAGTAAAAATTTTATTGATGGTGCCGTAAGTCAGTTTTATAGACCACAAAAATTGGTGTTTTATGGAGAAGATCTTTATCTTATAGATTATAATGTAGTCCGTAAGATTGATATTCATAATGATGTTGTTTTAGATGTCCTTACTTTGGCCGGTACTGTTTCGACCGATCCGAATGCCCAAACATTAGATGGAAGAGCTAGCGATATTATATTTGATGACTCTGTACTTAGAGAAATTATTGTTAACGATGAGTATATCCTAATTTCTGATCCTAGCAACAGTGTTATTCGTAAAATTTATAAATAATTGTTTTAGTCAAATAATAAAAGGATGCATGTGATAGTTTAAGTGCATCCTTCTTTTTTATGTAAAAGTTGGTAATAATTTCGAAAGTTAATAAAAATTAAGCAAAGGATAGAAGTTACTAAAAATTGCCACTTGTATTACGTAATGCACATATAGTATAATAATTTTGTTATTATTTTTGGTGAGATGATAACAATCATTGCATAAAAAAGTAAGATCACCAAACGAAAAAACTTACTTTTTAAAAAACCACTCGCACGAAACGAGTGGTGGTTGTGTGTTACCCACCTACGGCTATGGATTATTTTTTGGTCCATAAAAGGAGGTGACTATAAATGAAATATTACCCATCTTTAATTTTATTTATGGCGTTTGCAATGTTTTTGCTAACAATATTAATATTATTCCAAAAATAAATAACTTAAAATTTTATATAAGGGAGGGAAAACGTACAAAAATACGAAAATAATATTCAATTTATAGCCGGTCCAAAGTTGCAAAATGTGCAACTAATCGATAAAAACACTAAGGAGAACCTCGCCGTTCTCTAATAGGAAAGCATCTTCAATTACGAAGGTGCTTTCTTTTTTTATTTATCTATTTAAAGTATAACCAAAAATAATAAGCTTTAAACACTTTTTGGAAATTTTTTTTGTTATAAGGCAAAAATAGATGTAGCACCTACTATGCTACATCTATTAAAAGTATTTTTTAGGGATTGTTTAGCTATACGATTTTGGTTCAACACATACACTAAGTGGCAAGATGCTTTGCTCGAGTAAATCACCTTCAACGAATTGCAAGCAGCTTTTTGTTTCGATACTTCCTGCAACAGTTGTAAACTTAGGTGGTACACAAAGCCCTTCGTGATTAAACTTATATTGAACAAAATAAACTACTTTGAAATATAAAGTAAGACCTATTGCCAAATGTTCATCGTCTCCACTAATTACTTTGGCTAAACCTTGTGCTGATATACCTTGTGTCAAAGCATTATTTGGCTCAAAAGTTTTGTACATAGCATCAGATGGTAAATATTTAAATGAATTCGCTCCATTAGCTATGGGCATAACACCATAGTCAGGAGAGCAGTTTTGGCAAGTGTCAGAACCGACAAATCCTACATAGTTTACTATTGGTACAAGTTTATTACATCCGCCTGGATTCTCTGCTGCGAACGCAACACCGTATGGCGTATATAAGTCTATTACTACGTTCGCCGGATTAGTTTTCTTATCATATCCGGGACATTTTTCTCCTGGAAGATATCTCAAAGTCATCATACCTTCTTTACATACTCTACAATTGTTATCAATTACTTTTACAGCCAATGTTACGTCGATATCTCTTAGAGTTATTCTAGAAAGATTCGGATTGTTTTTAGCTGGCTTGATATCAGAGTATCTTGAACTTTTTGGACATACGAAGTTAAAGTCTATATCAACTACTTGGGTTTGCAAGTGTGTTGCATTTTGCAAGTCTTTTACTGTTAACCCATCAAAGAGTAAATCTGTTGTTCTACTCATTGGTCCATCGCATGCATTAACAAAGTCTGCTAATTTTATTGTACGGCAAAGATTAAATCCACTTTCATCATATACTGCCGGTGCCATCAATGTTAACATTTGTGGTTCACCTATAGGTGGGCAAAATCCTGCTTCTTCTATCGGACTTGGTATATCTGATACCGGTAAAGATGTTGATTGAGGATGACAAATATTACATATGCTCGCATTACTAAAATGTTTGGTTGTCCCGTTTACTGTATTAATATTATCTGTCACTAATGCTCTGTTTAAATAATTACTGTTTACATTATTACATCCACAACTCATAATTATTACCTCCTAGAAATATATATATTTTTTTTTAATGAATCGATGTCGAAATTTATAATTGCTACTTTACATTAATTAATATATGTATGGTCAAGTTTAAGGGTTACAAATGTAGTATATTTTTTTTTAAGATCAATATTATGTATTAAAGGAGATGATGGTATGGTTTTTTTATGTGAATCTGAAAATCTATTAACCAAGATAGAAAAAGTAAAACAAAATTTGATAGCTCAAGTATTTGGAGTTACTGGAATATCAAAAACTATCACTTTAATAACTAACTGCTCAGATGACTTTTGTTCTATAACAGATGACTCAGGTACTATCCATACAATGGCTAAAAACCTAAAAGGCCAAATGATATATATCACTTGTAAAAATACAAACGTTAAGCGTACTTTACTCTTTGAAGAGTTGGATGGACAATTTATTTTTAGTAATTTTCATTTAATCTACTTAAATAAAATTTTATATTTCTTTTATACTGCGTATGAACAAGCCACGGAAACTAAAACTTTATTACAACAAATAATAACTTTGCAACAACCATCCGTAGAAAGTATAGTAACAAACTTTACAGCAAATGAATTTTCCTGTTTAGCAACAGCAGAAGCTATTTTTATATTGTTTCAATCCGAAGAAAATTCTCATGAAATTCAGTGTTTAACGTTAACGGCTAACGAAATAAAATTGGAGCCTATAATATCTAGCGATCTGCCCATTTTAGAGTATACAGCCACGCTTATTAATAAGGATATTCATATAGTATATTTACAAAATATGTATGGCCAAAATCAATTAATATATTCCGTAGGTGATCATGCTGTAGCCTTAGCCACGGCTCTTAGATTAGAAAACGTTACTTTATTAAAATATCTTGATTGCTTGTGGATTAATTTTTTAGATAACGGTATATTATATACAGTTTTATCTGTGGATAATGGCCAAAGTTTTAGCTCGCCTGCTAAAAGTTCTATTCAGGGCAATTTATTTTTGGCTAGAATTACTTTCCAATCTGATTTACCTTTAGACGTTAATAATATTTTCTTTCAAGTAGGTACTTCTGTTCGTATGGCCGTCATTTCTCATCTAGATACTATAGGCATTCACCCGGATTTACCCGAAAATGTAGAGTTAGAAATGTTTATGGAAGGTATGATGGTTAAAAATCAACAACAAAATGCTGTTCTTAATCAACAAATTCAAATCTTAACTCAACAATTAGAACAATATCAAAAATTAGCTAAACAATCCAAATCTCCAGCTGTTTCTTCTCAACAAATGGCCCCTATGTCAGCACCATATCAACAATTGTCAACTCAACAAATGCAAGGTCCTGGTTTCGTCACTCCTCAGTATCAACAATCTTCGGCTAATAATCAAACTCAATATCAAACTCAAACTAAATATCAACCTCAATACCAACAACAATATCCGCCTCAATATCAACAAGAGCATATACAGGGTCCTGGCTTTATTAATCCTCAATTTAATTTGGGTGCTCCTTTAAATCACAAATCGGCTCCTTTTGTTAATGGCCCACAAGGTATTAGTTCACCTAATCAAGCGCCACCTAGTATGCTAAAAAGTGCTCCTTTTGTTTTAGAGGAGGATCCCCCCTATAGTCAAAATGATTCTGATTCTCTTTATAATTATAGTTATAAAAAATCTTCTCCTATCCAAGAAGCTACAGAAGCCTTTATGCAAAATATGACAACTTTTGATGCTCCCATGGCTCCTCCAGTTATATAAAAAATCTGCTCCTATCCAAGAAAATACAGAAAGCTTTATGCAAAATATGATAACTTTTAATGCACACATAGCTCTTCCGGTTATATAAAATATAAAAACCTCCATTAATTTCAGGAGGTTTTTTTCTATGAATTTTTATTTTGCTAATACTTTTTTCAACTTAAACTTTTTTAATAAGCTTCTTATTACTAGTATTCCAAATATTATAGCTATTACATCTTCTGTCATTGAGTGGTCATGTAAATGAGCATGGACCGCCTGTATGGTAATATCCGAATGAAAAAAATTGATGGCCGCATCTAATATTAATCCAAAAATAATGCTACAGAATGCTACAGATCCTAAATAAATGGCCATCGTTTTTTTGCCTAAACTGTTATATAGAATCGTTAATGATGCTATATTTGTAACCGGTCCAGCAAATAAAAATACAAATGCTGCTCCAGGCGATATTCCTTTCATTATTAATGATATCGCTATTGGTATAGACGCTGTAGAACAAACGTACATTGGTATCCCAATAATTAGCATCATTATCATTGATAAAATAGGTGTTTGTATGTTCGTTAAAAGATCTTCCGGTATTGCCGTACTAATCAATGTAGCAATAATTAGTCCGATAACTAAATGTCCGGATATTTCGTCTAAAAAACTACCGAATCCATAAGTAAATATAGTTTTAACCTTTGCTAAAAAGCTAGTTTTCGCTGGATCCACTACATTGTGATTACAGCAACAACTTGTATCCTCGGATTTATGCTCTTTTTCTTTAGAATGGCAGCAGCAACTGGTAGTTTCGGGCTTAGTCTCTTCTTTTTCAGAATGACAGCAACAAGATGTAGCTTTGGATTTAGTTTCTTCCTTTTCAGAATGACAGCAGCAACTTGTAGTTTCGGGCTTAGTCTCTTCTTTTTCAGAATGACAGTAGCAAGATGTAGCTTTGGATTTAGTTTCTTCCTTTTCAGAATGACTACAACTACAAGAATTTTTAGCCTTGCTATAATTGATAGATTCATTTTTGCAAAATTTGTTCGTTACTATTCCTGAAAATATTCCAGATAAAAACGCTGCTACGGCTCTATATATAGCAAATACTGGACCCATCATTCCATAAGTAGCTATTATACTGTCTACTCCAGTTTGTGGAGTAGATGTTAAAAAGCTAACTACCGCACCTTTGCTTGCTCCATTTTCTTCTAAGTACATTGCTGTTGGCACTACTCCACATGAACAGAGGGGCAATGGTACTCCAACAACCGAGGCTTTGATTACAGACTTTGTATCGTCTTTTCCTACATGTTTCAATACTGTTTCTTTTTTTACAAATGCATATAATATTCCTGTAAAAATAATTCCTATCACTAAGTAAAATGACATATCTACAAATAAGTCCCAAAAATTACCAAGATATTCCCACATTATAATTTTCCTCTCTATATTGATTTTGTATCTACAATATATAGTAACTTACTAGGATATCATTTGTCAATAATTCTATATCAATTATTTTATTATTAATATAATATTATTATAAAAATATAAATTGGTTTTTTTTAAAAAAAGCTTGCATTTTTTATGCGAAAGTATAATATTATATATTATAAACTAAATAATCCAAGTGAAGTTTGTTGAAGCGTTTTTTATTCTACGTGACAGTAAATGGATGGAATTCTGGAGACGACTATTGAAATATATAGTGGCCGAAGGTGCAAGCGAAAGCTAATCTCTCAGGCAAAAAGACAGAAAAAAAGTATGCTTATTAGTAGATATTAGGATATCTACAAAATAAAGTATACTTAATTTGTGTTGAAATGAGATGAAAAGCTAACATCTCTTTTTTTTATGCAATTTATTAATTTAATTAAGGAGGAAATTTTTATGACAGAATTTTTAACAAAAATCAATGACATTGTTTGGGGTGTACCACTTATTACATTAATATTATTTTGCGGAATATTATTAACGATAAGATTAAAAGGTATTCAAATAACACAATTATGGCGAGCATTAAAATATATGTTTAAAAATGAAGAAGGGGGAATGGGAGAGATCTCGTCTTTTTCAGCTTTATGTACAGCGTTATCAGCGACAATAGGAACAGGCAACATTGTTGGTGTAGCGTCGGCAATATCCGCAGGCGGGCCGGGAGCATTGTTTTGGATGGAGATAGCTGCATTTTTTGGGATGGCCACAAAGTACGCTGAAGGGTTTTTAGCAATCAGGTATCGAGAAATTGACAGTAACAATCATGTTCTTGGCGGACCATTTTACTACATAGAAAAGGGAATGGGTATAAAATACAAATGGCTAGCTAAAAGTTTTGCTGTATTTGGATGTTTGGCTGGATTACTAGGTATTGGAACTATCACTCAAATAAATGGAATTACATCAGCTGCTCAAAACTTTTTTGATCCAGACAAAAGTCAGGTTGTATTTTATCTTGGTGCTCAACCTATAACGTTAACAATAATTTTGGTCGGATTTATTGTAACCTTATGTGCTGCATTAGTTATCATTGGCGGAATAAAAAGAATTTCTTCTGTAGCTGGAATAGTAGTTCCATTTATGGCTATAATCTATTTTGCGTTAGGTATAATAATAATTGTTGTAAACTTTCAATTAATTCCATCCGCAATCTATGCAATAATCATTGGGGCCTTTAGTCCGCAAGCTATATTTGGTGGCGTACTCGGAATAACAATAAAAACAGCTATCCAAAAGGGTGTGGCCAGAGGTATTTTTTCTAACGAGGCTGGCTTAGGTTCTGCCCCTATCGCCGCGGCCGCCGCTTCGACTAAAGACCCGGTTAGACAGGGCCTTGTTACTATGACCGGAACTTTCATCGATACTATTATTATTTGTACTATTACTGGTTTGGCCATTGTTATGACCGGTGCTTGGCTTCCAGAATTAAATTTGGCCGGCGCAGAAATTACTATGTTTGCTTTTCAAGAAGCTCTCCCTTTTTCTTCTAATATCAGTTCTTTCCTTCTTATGTCCTGTCTTGTTTTTTTCGCTTTTACTACCATTTTAGGCTGGAATTATTACGCCGAAAAATGTATTGAATATTTATCTAATAATAATAAGACTTTTATTAGATTTTATAGAATCGCTTACATCTTTATGATTTTTGTCGGCCCTTACATGACTGTCGCTGCCGTCTGGACTACGGCGGATATTTTTAACGGCTTAATGGCTATTCCTAATACTATAGCTTTAATTTTTCTATCCAAGTCCATTGCCTCCGAAACTAATCTTTACTGCAAAAATTTAAAATTAAAAAATTAAATAGAATTATCATATAATTTCTCCATATACTTATATAAAAAAGTTATGGAGGTTTTTTATGGAAATTAAAGAAGTTACTCATGTAGCCTATATCAACTTAACTCCTTATATTATATCTGTGTTAATAGAAGAAAAACTTCATGTTAAACAAATTCATCCGGATAAAATCAATAATTACAAGAAAGTTTCTTCCGGCTATCATAATCTTACTATTATTAACAATGCTAATAATGAAGTCCTCACTACTAAAAAAATAAATTTGCGTCCAGAAAGTAATTATATGATAGCTATTAAAACAGTTTTCTCAAAAGGTTCTCAGGAATTAAAATGTGTAATGGCCGAAGAACGCAACATGTCCTTCCGTGGTCCTTATTATGCTGTTCGGATCGGTAATTTTATAGACTCTGCTAAAGTTTTAAATCTATATGAAAATAATAAATTCTTTAGTTCAATACAAGTTCCATTCTCTTCTATTGGTGCTTATTTTAATTTGGATCCCTCCAAAAAATATTTTCTAGAAATCATTGATTTTTATGATAAAAAGATACATATTCCATTTCCAAAATTAAAAAAGTTTAGAATCTACACTTTATTTTTAGTTTATAATCCAGCTAAAAAAACTCATCACTTTATAGTAAATATCGATAGAACATCTTATCATGGAAATAATCTATCCTTGCCAGATAAGCCTCCGAAGAAAGTTAAAAAGGCTAAAAAGGATAAAAAAATAAAAAATCAAGATAATAATAATCTAGAGAACGCACTTGACAATTTGGATGACGTTGATCTAAATAAGTTGACTCGCCATGGTGAAGAATCTAATATTATCAAAACTGGAATTGGCACAACTACAGAAATATTAAAGCAAACATCCAAGAATGGGATTAAAGCTGTAGATTATGGATTGGGCAAAGGAACTGATGTAGTGAAATATACAGGCGAAAAAACTATTGGCGCAGCGAAATATACAGGAGAAAAAACTATTGATGCAGTAAAATATACGGCCGGAAAAACTGGCGATGCAGTAAAATATACGGCCGGCAAAACTGGCGATGCAGTAAAATATACGGCCGGCAAAACTGGCGATGCAGTAAAATTTACAGGCGAAAAAACTATTGATGCGGTAAAATATACGACCGAAAAAACTGGCGATGCATTAAAATATGCGACAAGAAAGACAGGCGACACCATAAAATCTACGACGACAAAAGGAACGGACGTAGTAAAACATACCACTGACCAAGCAAGCAATGCGATAAAATATACAACAAGAAAAACGGGAGACACAGTAAAGTATACGACCATAAAAGGAATTGATGCAGTAAAATATACAGCCAACAAAACAGGCGATGCGATAAAATATACAACAAGAAAGACTGGAGATACAGTAAAATATACGACAACTAAAGGAATCGATGCGGTAAAATATACGACTGAGAAAACAGGTGATGCGATAAAATATACAACAAGAAAGACTGGAGATACAATAAAATATACGACAAGCAAAGGAATTGACGCAGTAAAATATACGGCCGAAAAAACTAGCGATGCGGTAAAATATACAGCGGGCAAAACTATAGATGTAGCAAAATTTACAACCGAGAAAACTAGCGATGCGGTAAAATATACAGCGGGCAAAACTATAGACGCAACAAAATATACGACCGAAAAAACTAGCGATGCGGTAAAATATACAGCGGGCAAAACTATAGATGCAGCAAAATATACGACCGAAAAAACTGGCGATGCGGTAAAATTCACGGCCGGAAAAGGAATTGACGCATTAAAATATACAGCAAAAAAAGCAGGCGATATTATAAAGTATACGGCCGAACAAGGAATCGGTGCTATAGATTATGGCTTGGATAAAACTCATGATTTCATGCGAGGCAATAAAGAAGAAATCACTGAACCAGAAATAAAACCAGTTAATAAAAAAATAAATAAAGCAATGATGAGAAGTAATTTAGGCATAACAACAGAAGCTGTGCAAAGATCTATAGAAATAACAAAACAAGCAATCCAAAATCAAGCTAATGAATCGGAGTATAAATATATCGGTGAGATGAGAAATGCTCAAGAGAATAATCCACTAATCCATTTAGATCAAAATGAGAAGTCCGAGCATACTAACATTATATCTCAAGAGAATAATCCACTAATCTATTTAGAAAAAAATGAGAAGTCCGAGCATACTAACATTATAAACAAAACTGGCGATGCAATAAAATATACGGCTGGAAAAGGAGTTGACGCAGTAAAATATGCAGGCGAAAAAACTATTGACGTAGCTAAATTTACAAGCGAAAAAACTGGCGATGCTTTAAAATATACGGTCGGAAAAGGAATTGACGCAGTAAAATATACAGGCGAAAAAACTATTGACGCAGTAAAATATACAGGTGAAAAAACTATTGACGCAGCTAAATTTACAACCGAAAAAACTGGCGATGCTTTAAAATATACGGCCGGCAAAGGAATTGACGCAGTAAAATATACAG
>LNZM01000024.1:50168-73674 GCA_002007295.1 Candidatus Epulonipiscioides saccharophilum
AATAAAATATACAGGCGAAAAAACTATGGATGCAGCAAAATTTACGACCGAAAAAACTGGCGATGCTTTAAAATACACAGTCGGTAAAACAGGCGATGCAATAAAATATACAGGCGAAAAAACTATTGGCGCAGCTAAATTTACGACCGAAAAAACTGGTGATGCAATAAAATATACGGCCGGAAAAACAGGCGATGCAATAAAATATACAGCCGGAAAAGGGATTGATGCAGTAAAATATATAGGTGAAAAAAGTAGTTCCGTCATTAGATATGCAGCTGCTAAAACTGGCGACGCAGTGAAATTTATAGCCGATAAAACTGGTGACGCACTAAATTATTCCGCTGAAAAAGTAAATAACATTACTAAAAAAGCAGATCAAAGAAGCAAAAAAAATAGCCAAGCAAGCTTCTAAATTGGAGAAAAAATCATAAAAATAAATAGCTTAACATACTAATGATTTCTTTCCTCAATACATAAGATTACCCTTTTTCATTGTATTTACAGATAAATGGCCTCATAATATTTTTTATAGAAAGGATCAGTGTTTATGACTCCAATTTTTCAAGCCCCTCTTAAACTAATTGCTAGTTCAGGTAATCTTAGCGCTTCTATTATTAATGATATCTTTGTTATTACTGGGCCAACTTTAAGTATGTCTCAAAGTGTTCGCATAGAAAATAACAATAAAGTTGTGAATATCTATTTCAAAAATATCTCCGACCACACTATTGAAAATATTAATTTAAAACTTTATTCTACTGTCTCTTTTCTAATGCGTGATGTTCGCTTTAGTTTGGATAGTAATTATGTTTTTAATGACTTGGGCCTAGATTTGCATATTAAGCATTTAGAGAAAGATGCGGTTTATCATTTAGCCTATATTGTTGATGATCCATACGCTTTGTATAATAGAATTATTAACTCTGTAGAAATCATTAACTTCGAAATTAAAAGTCTTTCTTCTAATTTATCTAGTGTAAAAATTTTCGACGAAGAAAGTAGATTACAATTTAAAAGTAATGTAGACTTTGTTCAAACGGATAAAAATGCTCTACCTTTAAAAATGACTTCACAAGTTAGTTCAACAATGCAAGCAAACGAATTCGAATATATTATTTTTCTATCCGTTAAGCAATTCGATGCTCCTAACCAAAGTATTAACAATATCACATTAGTTAATGAGTTAGCGACTGGATTTTCTCTTAATGGATCCATATCTATGAGTAATGTAGCAGGATTGAGTTTAGAATGCTTAATAAATGTGGATAATCATTCTATTATTATTTCTAATATAGATGTGCCAATAGGTGATTTAATTAAAATTAAAATACCTATAAAATTTGTTGGCCAATATTTTTAATCTATTACTTTAATTAAGGTTGGCCATTTTTACTGTGATAGCACTTTTTTTGCCTAGTTTTATACAATATTTGGCATACTACAGCTAATATTTGGACACAATATATAGAAAATATTGTTAAAAGGAGGTGCTACATACAATTGTAGCATGTGCTATATGATAAAGTCATACAAAAATTTATCAAAAAAATCATACAAAAAATCAGAAACAAAATTGCTTCCTTTGTTTCTGATATCTTTTGCTTATTCTAATTACTCGCCCTCTTACATACAAACAGCAGTGAGCAGTAATTCGGATACAGATAAGATATCAGAAACAATTTCGAACCTATTATATACAACAAAAGGAGATTCAAAAATTGTGTTAAATTTAAATGAAATTACTCAAAAAAATCACCCCATTACTTTAGATAATATACTTGAATCAGATTTTTTTATGTA
The DNA here is from genome assembly GCA_002007295.1 of Candidatus Epulonipiscioides saccharophilum. Taxonomy (GTDB): domain Bacteria; phylum Bacillota; class Clostridia; order Lachnospirales; family Cellulosilyticaceae; genus Epulonipiscioides; species Epulonipiscioides saccharophilum. Next base: position 51,972 of record LNZM01000024.1, read on the forward strand.
TTCAAAATGTAGCATTGAAACTTTTAAAAACTTAGAATTAGATCTACATGGGAAAATTCTTAAAGCTTCAATAGCAATAAATAATGAACCCTTAGAATCAACTTTAAACGAACCCTTAGAATTAACTTTAAATGAACCCTCAGAATCAACTTTAAACGAACTCTTAGAATCAACTTTAAACGAACCCTTAGAATCAACTTTAAATGAATCCTTAGAATCAACTTTAAATGAACCCTTAGAATCAACTTTAGATGAAACTTTCGAAACAAGTTCGGATGAAGCCCTCGAAATAAGTGCAGAATCAAGATTAAATTTTAGCAACAAAAATATAAAAAATGTTTATAATCCGATTAATCAGGCTAAACTAATAGAAGATATAAAAGAAAAAGAGGTGAATTCAATTATAAAATTAAATACAATAAATACAGAAATTTTAGGAATACAAATAGAGGAAGCTATAGCAATCCAAAAAAATATCTTTATAAAAAATGATTCTCACTGCACTATATTGGATGACATTAAATTTGTCGACGAAAAAGACGCTATAGCTTTAAATAACCAAATTGCTACCGCAAGAGCAATTATTACTACAGTGTCTGAAGGTAATGCTGAAAACGATATAACAGAAGAAATTGTATTGCTGGCCAGTCAAAATTTGCAAGAAGCAATTGATAATTTTAGCCGATCCATTAAAGTTGCTGGTTCTTTCGATACTTCAAATTTATTGCTATTAATTGAACAAGCTATCGATGCTATGGAAAATATACAGGTTTTTGACGCTACGGAAAATCAAATAAATCAAGGCGAGAAATTTGTTTCTTCTAATGTTGCAAATTTATTATCCAGTTCTATTGAGAAAGCACAAAAAGCCATTATGGACTTAGAAAAAAATGACGCTAATTATCTCATTAATCAAAATCTTATTGATAATATTCGCACTGAATTACGTCGGTCCATAGATGCTTATAATGAATCTATCCAAGTTGGAACTTTCATTGATATAACTAGTTTAATAGATGAAATCGAGAACGCCCAATCCAGTATTACAGAAGTAAAGATAATAGATGATATCCCGGAAAATATAACATATGGCCTGAAATTTGTATCTAACATAAAAGTAAATGAATTTGAAAAGGATATCCAAAAAGCAAATAATATAGCAAGACAAGCTCTTTTGCAGATGGATAATTTTAATGAGTCAATCGATGTAGAAACAGAAGTATTCATTCAAAAACAGGATGTTAATTTAGCTATCTCTGATTTAAAAAATGCCATCAATAATTTTTATTTATCTATTCAGGAAGGATCATTTGTTGATACATCAATATTAATAAACTCTATAAAAACTGCTAAGCTTCTGTTTCAGGATGTATTAGTTATAAATTCTAAATCCGAATCTATAGTACCAAAAGATATAAAGTTTGTAAATGAAAAAGTTTTTAACAAATTTTGTAAAAGTTTAGAGCAAGCCGAAGAAGTTGCAATTACAGACCAATCTTCTTTGAACCGTACTTTGGATATGTTAGAAGCAGCAAGCCAAGAATTTAAAGCAAATATTAAAGTTGGAAATTTTATAAATACGGTAGAACTAGATACAGCAATAAGTCAAGCCTTAAGTGTCCAAACAAACGTTCATATAATAAATAAACGGCCGGAAGAAGTTTATAGAGGAGTACATTTTACTTGTCAAACAAATATCGATAACTTAAATAATGCTATAGAAAGTGCAAAGGCTACTTGTAAATTACCCTGTAGTATACAAACCATAGACCAAGCAGTAAAAGATTTGAATATAGCTACAACAAATTTTAAAAATGCTATACAAGTTGGTATGATAGACACTGCTTCATCCTGGGATCAAATAAATGAAATAGATACATTATTAGAAAATATCGCTGTTATAAATAAATCAGTCGATACAGTTCCGGCAGATATTATTTTTGTTAGATCAGCGGATATGTCATTTATAGAAAATGCATTAAACTATGCAAAGAAAATAACGCATAATCCAAAATCTGTTCACGAAATCGAAGAAGCGAAAAATAATTTGGCCATAGCATACTCAATATTTCAAAATTCTATCCAGCATGGTACTTTAATTGATACTACTTCTTTACAGGAAAAATTGGATGAGGCTGAAAAAATAAAATTTGGCCTATTAATTGTAAATAAGAATAAGAATAAAAATAATATGGCTAAAGGAATTAAATTTGTTTCTATCGATATTATGCAAAACCTTGATAAGGTTATAGAAGAGTCACAGGCATGTTTACAAAATCCCGAAAACGAAGCAACAATTGATTTGCAGGCCAAAAAATTAAAGCATGCTATAAACACTTTTGCGGATTTTATTGAGGAGGGAACCTTTTTAATTGATATAGATGTAAAAATATTAACCGAAAAAATAAATGAAGCTCAGCAAATTATGGATGGGATTTTAGTAACGGATAAGCTAGCAGATACAATATATCAAGGAATGCCATTTGTTACTAAAAAAGACGTTGAAAATCTTTTAGCTGCTATACAAGCTAGTAAGTTAGTAGTGGAAAATGCTATTAGTAATGATGAATTGAAGGAAGAGGCCCAATTACTGGATGAAGCAATTACAAAATTTGACCATGAAATCAGATATGGAACATTTGTCGATACATCTTTATTAGAAGAAGAAATAAATTCTGCTAAACATGCACAGGATTGGATATTTGTAACTGATAAAGGTAAGGATAAAATAGCTTTTGGAATACCATTTGTCAGTAAAAATATAATGAAAGACTTTGAAATGTCTATAATAAATGCTGAAAAATTTTTACTAGATGCAAGAAGACAAGCAGATGTAGATGGGACCATGCATAAGCTAAATCGTGCAACCCAAAGATTTTATAAAGTAATACAACGAGGGAAAATGATTAATATATCTAATTTAGTGGCTGAAATAAGTAAAGCAAATTTATTAAAAAATACAGTGCAAATAAATGATAGTCCAGCCTATCAAGTAGAACCTGATATTAAATTCGTTTCGGAGGATGAAATGGCCACTTTTGAAAATGCCATAGATTCGGCACAGCAATTAGTTGGCCAATATAATGCTTCATCTAATACATCGGATTTAGAAGTAGAAATATTAAACGCTGTTAAAAAATTAGATGTAGCTAGGAGAAAATTTGAAGATTCAATCAAAACCGGAATATTTATGGATAATAATTTCCTTTTAAATGAAATAAATCACGCACAAACCTTAAAGTCAAATATAGCCGTAATGTCAGAACGTGAAGAGGATGTAAATTTCGGCTTACAATTTGTTGATAATAAAACTATGCAGAAATTAGATAAAGCTATAAAAATAGCTAACTCCATTTTATCCAAAACTGATGATACCGATCTGATAGAAATAGGTGTCTTAAATTTAAAAGAAGCAATCACAATTTTTAAATCAAATATAAAAACCGGAACCTTTTTGGATCTTACTTCATTAATAAACGAGATCACAAATGCTACCTTGATTAAAAATAGCATTGTTATCTACGATGGTTCCCCCCATGACATCGAATCTGGAGTACGTTTTGTCTCTACAAAAACATACGATCATTTAAGTAAAATGATTATCTTAGCCGAATCTGCAATATACGATCCAAAGAGCGAAGATTTTGTAGAGAAAAAGATTTATTCCTTAAAAAATGCACTGAATAAGTTTAATGAATCAATAATGATAGGACTACATCTAAATTATGAAACATTAGAAACAACTATAAAACAGGCCGAAAAAATGCTCGCAAATATTTATACAAGTGAAAGCAATTTTGGCGTTCCATTAAACTCTTATTGGTTAAAAGAAGAGGATTTCGATTACTTTTTTAATGTAGTAGAAAACGGAAAAGTTACATTGGAAATGGCTGCGACTCAAAATGAATTAGATGACTGCAATAAACTCATTTTAAAAGAAATCGAAAATATCTTGAATGTAGTTCAACTTGGATCCGGTGCCGATAAATCAGAATTGTTACAGGAAATAAATGCTGCTAAAAATGACTTTAATAATGTTAAAATTAGTCCAAATTCAGATAATATCAGCATTTTTGATAAATATACAAATAAATTTAATTGGCACAGATTGGCCGATACAATTTCTAAAGCAGATACAATAGTAAAGGACGGAAATGTTTCAACATTTCATGTTAATCAAACATTAGAATCTTTGCAAAAAAATAGAAAGAATTTTCATGACAATTTAGCCTGGGGTACGAATATCGATTCTTTAAAGTTTAATGATATACTCTTTGACAAGGATGTAGACTTTGATAGTAGCTCAAATACAATTCAAATGTTGTCAAATGAAAAAAATATAAATTTAATGATAATAGCTGATGATGGAGTCATTATAGACAACTCTCTAACTAATGATAAATCGGAAAATGGTATATTAAAGTTTAATGTTGACCTAAATAATCTAATTAACGATAAATTTATCTTAAAATTATCTATAGATCAAAATGGTCAATTAGTAAAAAAGGAAATAGAGTTTAAAATAAAAAAATTTCTCGACTCTACTGTAGTGCCAGATAATGGATTAAGAAAAGCTTTTGCGAAAAAAAATCCAAAAATTGCTTTTGAAAGAGATCAGCTAAATGAAGAAAATAAATTACCAAAATTTTTGTCTCAAAAAAGTGTTTCTATTTCAAAATTAAAAAATATGACAGGGCATTTAAATGCTAGTAATTTTGATATATCCAATTTAGCTGGTTTAGAATATGCAACCGAACTTACTAGTATAGATTTAAGTAATAATAATTCATTAACAGATATATCTATACTAAGCAATTTAAATTATAATTTGTTAGATCTAAATTTAGAAAAAAATATTTCTATAGTACATGGTTTGGATGCCATAGGTACGTTAACCTACTTAAAAAATCTAAAGTTAGATGCTGTTTTATTCTCTGAGCCAGCAATTCGTAAAATATTATTAGATTCTATAGTAAAAATAGCAAGATTTTCAGACTCGCAATTGACCATCACAATTAATTCAATAATAATGACTCTAAATCATCAACAAAAATTGAAAAAAGAAATTATTGAAGAATTATCAAACCAATTAAATCCAAGTCAGATGCCAAAAATTATTATGGAAGGTTCTTCTGAGTTATATATAGGCCAAAATAATTTTCAGTTTCAAATAGATAACTTTGATTTAGCCAAATTTGTAGCTGATATATCTAATAATATTATAACGCAAAATATGGAGGAAGTCACAGTAGTAATCAGCGATAATGCATCTGGCCAAATAATAGATACAAAAACTTTGGATGTCGGTTCATATGAATTAATATTTTCTATATTAGGATCAGACAATATAGAAAAAGAAATAACAGTAATAACCCTAAATGTTTTACCAGATAAAAATATGCTATCAAACATAATAAGCTTAAATACAATAGAAGAAAATTTAAAAGATTTTCTAGATAATAATTTATGGTTAATTGGAGAAAATGATGAAACAAAACAACAAGACAAGCCAGCAATATATGAAATAGAACAACAGGATGAACCAAAAATATACGAAATAGAACAACAAGATAAATCCGAAATATACGAAATAGCACAACAAGAGGAACCACAAATATATGAAGTAGAGCAAATATATGAAAAGTCTGAACAAATAAATGAAGTAGAGCAAATATATGAAAAGTCTGAACAAATAAATGAAGTAGAGCAAATATATGAAGAGTTTGAGAAAATGGATGAAGAGTTTAAACAAATGTATGAAGAATTTGGAGAAATAGATAAAGAATTTGAACAAATAAATAAAGAAGATAAAGTAGAAAATAAAATATTAATAACAAATAAAAGAACGGAAGCATTTGAGCCATATGCGCCAATTTCTAGAGCACATGTAGCAATAATGTTGTACGAATTAGCCGGAGTTAAGGATACAGAAATAAAAAATACAAATATTAATTTTAAAGATGTGCCCACCAATGACCCATTTGCAGAAGCAATTTCTTGGGCTGTAAAAATCGGTGCTTATAACGGTTATGAGGATGGAACATTCCGACCTAACGTAGAAATATCTAGAGAGCAGTTAGCATCAGTTATTTTTAACTTTGCCAAAATATACGGTAAAGATTCGAGTGATATAGCCGATATTTCAAGTTATGTAGATTCGGATCAATTACAAGATTGGTCTGCTATAGCCTTTAAGTGGGCCGTTGGAAACGGTATTATAAAAGCTAGAAATAATAGGCTAGAACCAACTGATTTTGCAACACAAGCCGATGTTGCCCTGGCCTTAAATAGATTGCATACATTTTAAATATTTAATATGCCTCCTCTTTTAACAGAGGAGAATAAAAAAGCACCTTCCAAATTAGAAAGGTGAGTATTACTGCCTTTTATATTATAACCAAAGATAATCGATAAAGACGAAAGCTAAGAAAAATGTTATAAAAAATACAGCAGCAATTGGTAAAATGGTTGAATACATTGCCATAATAATAGCTTTTTGTTCTTTCCATGTTAAGTCTATGCCTAGTAATTGATCATCTTTTTTCATAGAATCAGCCCTTTCTTTTATCTTCTTGTTCTAAACATTACAAAGTTACAAAATGTTTTTAAGACACCCTTTTAAGAAAAGATGTCTGATAAACATTATACTAAATATAGTATATTTCGTCAAGACTCAACAAGTAAATATGTTAAACAATTTAGTTATACAAATGACAAGCTACATAATGATTATTACCTTGATCTTTATATTCTGGCGCTAAAGTTTTACATTTTTCCATACAATTTCTACATCTAGTATGAAACTTACAACCAGGTGGTGGATTAGCTGGTGACGGAATATCCCCTTCAAGTACAATACGATTCATTTTTATAGTAGGATCTGGAGTAGGTATAGCACTAAACAATGATTTTGTATATGGGTGAAGTGGATTATTAAATATCTCTTTTTTAGGCGCTTTTTCTACCAAATTACCTAAATACATAACGCCAACTTCATCAGAAATATGCTCTACTACACTTAGATCATGAGATATAAAGACGTAACTTAGGCCCTTTTGTTTTTGCAAATCCATTAATAAATTTATTATCTGAGCTTGAACAGATACATCCAATGCGGATACTGGCTCATCGCAAATAATTAATTTCGGCTTTAGAGCAACAGCTCTTGCTATGCATATTCTTTGTCTTTGGCCACCAGAAAATTCATGAGGATATCTATCTATATGATGTTCCTGTAAGCCACACTCTTTCATTACTTGCATCACGTAACTTCTTAGTTCTTTATCAGGTACTAATTTATGCTCTCTAACCGCCTCGCCGATTATCTCACCAACAGGCATTTTCGGACTTAATGAACTGTATGGATCTTGAAATATTATTTGAATTTCAGGTCGGATTGCTCTTAATTCATGTGGCGTTAATGAAAATAAATCTTTTCCGTCAAATATTACTTTGCCTCCATTATTTTCATGTAAACGTAAAATAGTTCGACCTACTGTTGTCTTTCCACATCCGGATTCTCCAACTAAACCGAAAGTAGAACCTTGTTTTACTTCAAAAGATATTCCATCTACAGCCTTTACATAGCCTACAACTCTTTGTAGAAGACCGCCTTTGATATCGTAATATTTTTTTAAGTTTTCAACTTTTAATATAGTGTCGCTCATCAATTGGCCTCCTTACCGTTTTCTTCATCATATAAATGACAGGCTACTTTATGCTCTGGTCCAATTTGCTGTAACTCAGGTATTGGGCCATTACAGGATGGTATGCATTTATCGCATCTATCTTTAAAGAAGCAATGATCTGGTAAATTAACCGGATTGGGAACTTGTCCTGGGATAGAATATAACCTGTCAATTTCTTGATTTACAACAGGTTTACTTTTAATAAGCCCAATAGTGTAAGGATGTTTTGGATGTAAGAAAACATCTTCAGCAGTTCCTTGTTCAACAATTCGACCAGCATACATAACAACTACGTAGTCAGCCATTTCGGCCACTACACCAAGGTCATGAGTAATTAGTAAAATGCTGGAATCAATTTTAGTTTTTAAATCACGTAACAAGTCTAAAACTTGAGCTTGTATAGTTACGTCCAAAGCTGTAGTAGGCTCATCGGCTATAATTAAACGAGGATTACAGCAAAGAGACATGGCGATCATAACTCTTTGTCGCATACCACCAGAAAGCTCATGAGGAAAAGATTTATATATTCCCTCGGCTCTAGCAATACCAACTAATTCTAACATTTTAATAGTTTGCTGCTTTACAGCACTCTTTTTAATATCCGGACGGTGAAGCATAATAGCTTCATCTATTTGAGTGCCTATTCTAAAAACAGGATTTAAACTAGTCATAGGTTCTTGAAAAATCATAGAAATTTCGTTACCACGGATTTTTTGCATTTCAGAAATAGGAGTTTTAACAATATCAATTGGACCAGATGGACGATTATATCTAATTTCACCATCGGTAATTTGGCCAACGGGAGCAGTAACTAATTTCATTATAGATAAGCTAGTTACAGACTTTCCACATCCAGATTCGCCAACTAAAGCAACAGTTTTGCCTTGAGGAATTTCAAGAGTAACACCATTAACAGACTTGACTATGCCCATATCCGTATAAAAATACGTGTGAAGATTATCTATTTCTAGGATATTATCCGGATTTTTCATTTGAGTAGCATATTCTTCTAACGGAACATTTTTTCGCTTTTTTTCGTCCTCAAACTTTTTTACAATTATCTTATTATTTTTTATAATCTGTTTCATTTGCTTTTTTGCTTCTTTTTGCAACGCTGTTTTCAATATTTAACACCCTCTTTCTTATTTAATCCCCTCCATCTTTATAGTGTTTCCGCTATTTAGAATTTAATTCTCTTTTATAGTTAGTGCACTGTTATAATTGATGACAAAAAACTTAAAAAAGGTGTTTAAAGCTTATTATTTTTGGTTATACTTTAAATAGATAAATAAAAAAAAAGCACCTTCTCAAATGAAGATACTTTCCTATTAGAGAACGTAGTGGTTCTCCTTAGTGTTTTTATCGTAAAGCCAGTATAGCTTTTAGATCGGCTATAAATTGGATATTTTTTCGTATTTATTTTTTTACGACTTTTAACTTTTCTATAAAATAAGAATAATTATATTGAATTCGTTAATTTATTTTTTAAATAATATTATTAATGTTACTAGTGTTGCTAAGAACATTGCAAATATTATTATCATTTGGTTATCCATAATATAGGCACCTCCTTGCGTATGGACTAAAAAAATATCCATAGCCGGCGGTGGGTAACACACAACCACCACTCGTTTTGTGCGAGTGGTCTTTTTTTAAAAAACAAGATGTTTTTTTCTGGTGATCTTGCTTTTTTATGCATTAATTGTTATCATTCCACCAAAAATAATAACAAACTTATTGTAGCATATACATATTATGTAATACAAGCGGTAAGTTTTGGCATTTTTTACGTATTTATTCGATTTTTGTTAATTATCGAAATATTTCCACTTTTTACATACAAAAAAAAGGCTTAACCTTAATTTCTTAAAGTTAAACCCTGTATAAATTATCTTTTTAATTTCGGATCAAAAGCATCTCGTAATCCATCACCTACAAAGTTAAAGCCTAAAACGGTAGTTAAAATAAATAATCCTGGAGGTAACCACATGAAGATATATTCTCTTAAGATTATCGGATCTTTTACTACGTTAACCATATTCCCCCAAGAAGCATATGGAAATGGAACGCCGATTCCTAAATAACTATACGCTGCTTCTGTTAATATTACTCCACCCATACCCATTGTAGCAACAACAATAAGTTGTGGCATTACATTTGGTACTAAGTGTTTTACTATTCTTTTTATTGGATGTATTCCTGTCGCTTCTGTTGCTACCATAAATTCTTGCTCTCTTAAACTTAATATCTGGCCTCTTACTAATCTCGCTACACTCGCCCATCCCATAATTCCCATAACTAATGTTAACCAGTAAATTTTTTGATTTTGTGGAACATCATATGCTAACAATAATGAACTTATTATTAACATAATTGGTAACGTCGGTAAACAATACATTACATCTACTAAACGCATTATTAAATTGTCTATTTTTCCGCCAAAGTATCCGGCTATACCACCTAATGTAACGCCTAATGTGATTTGAAAGAATACTACTACAAATCCAATTGTTAATGATATCCTTCCTCCGTACATTAATCTTGTAAAAATATCTCGGCCATCTTTGTCGGTACCGAATAAATGAAGTGTTGATGGATCCTGCTTGTTTGCTATCTTCACTCCTATTGCTGCCGGATCATACCCGTGTAAATTTGCTGTACTAAATTCAACACCGTCTGGCGCATTGTAAAATATAGTGTATTCTCCATAAGGTGAAAATAATGGACCAATAAATGAAAATATAAACATTCCAACTAATATCGCTACGCCTACTATAGCTAATTTATTTCGTAAAAATCTTTTCATAACTAATTGTCCGGGTGTAACAATTTTTTCTAAATTTATCTTTTCTTTAGCCATCCTATTTTCCTCCTTATTATTTTAACCGCACACGTGGATCTACAACGCCATAAAGTACATCTGAAACCAATGTTCCTATCAATGTTAATGTTGCCATAAATAATGTAGAACCCATAATATAAGGAATATCACCACTTCTGAGCGCTGTCAATGCTGTATTACCAATACCATCAATTCCGAAAATTCCTTCTGTTATCATTGCTCCAGCAAATAACCCAGGTATCATACCACCTAAAATTGTTACAATCGGAATCAAAGTATTTCTAAATGCATGTTTGTATATTATTTTATTTTCATTTAATCCTTTAGCCCTAGCAGTTCTAATATAATCCTCATTTAATACTTCTAACATATTTGTACGACAGTATCTCATTAGTCCACCAATACCTAAAACTGTTAAAACCATAACTGGTAAAACATAATGCTTAGCCATATCCAACATCAAAGCAAAACCTTCATAGTCCATTCTAGCAGTTTCCATACCGGAAAGCGGTAGTATTCCTAACCATTGTGAAAATACTCTTTGAAGTAATGCTGCAAAGAAGAAACTAGGCAAACTCATCCCCATCAATGCTATTGTTGTTACCGCATAGTCTGTTTTACTATATTTTTTAGTAGCCGAAATTACTCCTAATGGTATCGCTATCAATATTTGGAGGATATATGCCGGAAATGACATCCAAAATGAAAACCACATTTTGCTACTAATTACATCCGATACTGGTTGCTTCTCCACAAATGATGTACCAAGATCACCCTGAACTACTCCAGAGAACCATTTGAAATATCCGACTGGTATACTATCATTTAATCCGTATAATTCATTTAGATTGTCTATCATCTCTTGTGTAACTTCCGGATTACCATTTGTAATAGTTGATACATAGTCTACCGGTGCCATCCTAATCAAACAGTATATTATAATGGAAACACCCATCAGGATACCAAAGCCAATCACAATACGTCTCACAATATATTGCCACATATTTTTTCCCCCTCTTTTTATATTTCTTTATATCTATGATTAATAACACACTTCGTAACACAAAGTAATAAAATTTTATATTACAAAGTGACTTATTAATAGGTTAAAATTCTTAGAAGTTTTAAGAAAAGTAAAACATTATTAACAATTAAAGATTGTTAGAAAATATTATCTAACTATGTCAAAACTTCTAAGAATCTAAAAACTATATCATTTATAATGAAAAGCCCAGGAGTTTTAAAAAAACTAAAATATTATTATAATTATTATTAAAAAATATTCTCTAACTATGTCAAAACTCCCGAACTTTAAAATTATCTAACCATTTCTAAATTTTGAAGCTCATTATAAAAATTATAATACGGTGTCATATTATCCGGTAAAGTACTAACATTAATCATTTCAGGATTAAATAAATACATATTTTTACGTTGATATATTGGCATCTCAACAGCCTGATCCATAATAATTTCTAAAGCTTCATGATAAAGATTGGATCTCGTTGGAATGTCATTAGTTTCTCTAGCTTCAACGATAATGTTATCCAACTCATCATTATAAATGCAGTAGTGATTAGATGGGCCAGTAGAGTGATATACTTGATACATATCCGGATCAGCTGTGGACCCCCAAGCAGCAACCCACATATCCCAACCTTTTTGATTAAGAATATCGAAGAAAACATTGCCGTCAGTATCTGCGATTTCTAAGATAGCTCCCATGTCTTCTAAATCACTTTTCATTTGAGTTAAAACCGGTGCAGTTGGGTGATCCATGGTTCCACCACCCGGAATACCTACTTCAATTCGAAGTTGCTCACCATCTTTCATAAGTTTTCCATCAACTTCTTTATAGCCTGCTGCAGTAAAATATTCTTTGGCTTTCGCTACATTATATCCATAATATTCTTTAGCATCTTGTGGATACGCCCATGAAACTGTTGACATTGGTCTCTCAATAACCGTTGCTAAATCTCCATAATAAGACTCTATCGCAGGTGCTCGATTCATTAAATGCATCAATCCTTTTCGAACATTTAAATCCGTAATTCTATTAGCATTAATACCTACATATCCATATCCTAAGTTATCGATTAATTCATAATGTAATTTAGCTTCATCTGAATTAGCTACCATTTCTGGTGATGCAGAAGGATCCGATAAATCAACTTGTCCTGTCCTAACCGCCTCAAACATGTTGGCATGATCAGTTACTTGGAATTTAAGTTTTTCCAATTTCGGTGCTCCAAACGCATAATTCGGATTATTTACCAAACTTACAACGTTATTTTCAAAACTTTCAAACATAAATGGCCCAGCACCTAAAGGAACAGAATTTTTTGCCTTTACGCCAGAAAGATCGCCTTTAACAAAAGTAGTACCATAATAGTGTTCCGGAACTACTGATATACCAAACTTATGAATCGCTGCCGGATCTATACCATTAATAGTCACTTGAATTGTTTTATCGTCTATTTTCTTAATGCCTGAAACTTCAGTCGCATCTCCATCTTTGTAATCGGCCAATCCAACTATATCCAAAGTATTTAATGTAGACATTCCATCATAAGTTGGATCCAATAAAACTAAAAAGTTAAATAGAACATCGTCTGCCGTCATAGGCTCTCCATCACTAAAAAGAATATTATCCTTTAAAGTAAAAGTATACACTGTTTGAAGTTGCCCCTCATTATTTATCTCTTCTATAGTATAATCCGCAGCTGATGATACAATCTGACCCTGCCTGTCCAATGTAATAAGTGATAAATTAATACGATCATTTATCATATCGTCGAAAGCTGTTGTATAAAAGAAAGGACTAAAAACACCATTCAAATCACTTATTGCAAAAACACTAGTTCCGAAAACATTACTTTCAGCTTTATTCGTTGTGTCCTCTGAAGCTTCTCCTGAACAACCAGCAAATACAAAAGTTGAAAAACCTGCTACGATAGATAATAATGCAAATTTTTTATAATTTTTTTTCATGTTAACATCTCCTTTGTTTTTTGATAAAAGTTAATGCAATTATGAATGCTGTTATATTTTTTCGAAAATGTAACGCTTATGTGAATATATAATAACACTCTATTAAATAAAAAGCAATATGATATTTTTGGTAAAAAACACAATCCTATATTTGCCATTCCTCGCTATTTTGTACATATATGATCTTTTTATCACTACTTTATCTATTTTTATGGCATTTATTTCGTTTTATTCTTAATAAAACAAACATACTTTATATTTTATTATCTTCTACACCCTTTTTCTACTTTTTTTTCATTAATTTGTTTTACTTTTATCTATTACGGGTATACTAAAAATATGTATCGTGAAAGGAGCGTGTATAATATTATGTTTAATTTTTTTAAAAACTTGACTTCTAAAAAAAATACTCAACTTAATTTACCGTCCAATCCTTCTTTGATAGAAGATCAAATTCCTAAAAACTATGACTTTTTTAATCACTACTTCGATGTTCAATTAATTGATTTTTATAATTTTCAAAAACTGAAATAACTTTTTCTGGCCTATCTATATATTATAGAAGCAAAATTTTTATACTAACTTAATATTAACATTTATCTATAGAAGCTATTCTCCAATATGGCGGATTTTTGATATAAAATGAATTTTATCACACTAAATTTAAATCCGCCATAAAATATACTAAAGTAATTTTGAACTCATCTGTAAAGTAAATTCGAATCGAGATTTGTAAACAAAACGTCTATAACACTATACGGATGAACTCCTAACGATGGAAATAATATTGCCGTAACTTGAAGATTTGTCCTAATTTTTAATAAAGATTTGTAAAAAAAACAATAAGTAACCATTATTTTAAAAATAGAATACTAAAAAAATGCTCAACATTTTTTAGTATTACTGGAAAAATAGTGAATATATTTATTAAGACAGTTTTTTTAATTGAATACAATTAAAGGAGTGATAATATGAAGTTTTGGGATACAAAATTAACAAAGAAAATATCCATTTTATTTATCAGTATTTTTTTATTAACATTATTTGCTGTTAACACGTTGAATTCAAGAACAGTACATTCTCTTAGTGAAATTTACATAACCGAAACATTACAAAATTATGAAAATGAACTCAATGTTTTTTACTCAATAAATAAATTAGTAGAAAATAACTCGTCCATCAAGGAGTTGCTCACATTTATAAATAATGACATCTCTATCTCTGATCAGCAAATTTCACAATATACAAATGAAGTTGAAAGTATCTGTAATCTTTTGCATCAGATTGGTATCAAAGCAACAATTTCTATATATACTTTAAACGAAAACGTATTATTTAATAATTCTTATATTGATATCGGTTCGTCCATTTTTAATGCACCATGGTTTAATATTTCTTTTTTTGATTTTATTAAAGTTAATACTTCTCCAAATAAAACACCACCTTATTTTGATCCAAAATCTAATGAATCGATGTTTAGTATTGTTTCTATTATTCAAGATTTGGATCAATCCTTATTAGGAGCTACAAGCATAAATATACCAATGGGTGAAGTTTTAAATTATTTTAAACAAGATTTTGCAATAGGTGATGTCGATTTATACTTAGAACATACCCTTGGTATGTCCACTACAGTAATTCCTACACCAACGTCTATACCGCTTAAATCTAGTGATAAACTTTTATTTACTTTCGAAAATTTGCCCCCCAATCCAGAAATTTTAACCTTTGTTGTAGACAAATCTTCTGTAGAAGAAAGTTCGGCTTTACAAAAAAATCTTACTCAAATCAATATTGGAATTCTTCTTTATGCAATTATTGTATATTTTTTAATAGTGATTATAATTCGAAAAATCTTGATCCCCGTTTTATCTTCCATGGAAAAGTTTCAAACTATTTTGATAGATTTAGGATATGAAGGCGGATATAATTTTGATATTAGCAATATAAGTGATTTAGCCGAAATTATAGAATATAATATATCTGCGAAAATAAGAGAGCTTTTACTATTTGATAATGTAACTAAATTACCTAATAGACAATATTTTGATAGTTATATTACAAAATTAATAACGAACCAAACTGAGTTTTCTCTTATAGTTATAGAAATCCGAAATTTCAAATCTTTATCTGATGGAAAATTTAAAGGTAATGGTGATGTAATTTTATTCGAAGTATCTAAACTTTTAAAGTCTATGATCAATCAAGAAAAAATACACATTACTAGATTTAGTGATAACAAATTTATATTAACTTTAATAGGCCATTATAACTCAGAAGAATTAGATATATTTTATAGTAAAATTTTAAACTTTTTTAAGCTACATCCTATTAGTGTAAAAAATAAAACTATAAAAATTTTATTTAATTCTTCTGGTATAATTTTTTCTGAACATTCTCACTCAAAGGATGATTTATTTAATAAAATTAATGTCATGTCCATCAATGCTAAAAAACTGGCTAATAATAATTTAGTAATATTTAATACAGATCTTTATCAAAATTATTTAAAAGAAGAAATTATCCGAGATATTTTGGCTATATCAATTGCTAATAACGAATTCTTTTTAAATTATCAGCCTATTATTAATTCTAAAAAACAAATTCAAAAAAGTGAAGCCTTAATTAGGTGGAAAAATTCTTTCTTAGGTTTTGTTTCTCCAGATCAATTTATTTATATTACTGAACAAACAGAATTAATTATTGATCTAGGTTATTGGATTATAGAAAAAGTTGCCACAGATTTAAAAGAACTTTATGATCAAAATATGAACTTACAAATTTCTATAAATGTTTCACCAATTCAATTAAGAGTACCGGATTTTGTTATTCAAGTTATAAATATTTTTGAAAAATATAGTATAAATTATAATGATATTTGCTTCGAGGTTACAGAATCCGTTTTAATGCATAACGAAGAAACTGAAGTATCGGACACTATTACCGATAATCTTTACAAACTTCAGTATCTAGGTATTCGGATCGCCATGGATGACTTTGGTACAGGATATTCCTCATTTAAATATTTAAACGAATTTCATTTTGATATATTAAAATTAGACAAACTCTTTGTTAACAAAACAACTGATAAACAATATGAAATTATTAATTCTATCAAGAACATTTCGGATATATTAGGTATGGAAATGATCATTGAAGGTGTAGAAACACAAGAACAATTCGACATAGTAAAAAATTATGGCTTAATACAAGGTTATTATTTTTCCAAACCTATTCTATGGGAAGATCTAAAAACTTTATTAATAAAATATAATTCAAATTAAAATTTTATTAATTATAATATCGATGGTGGAATTATTACCGAAAGAATTATTAATAAAATTATACTTACTATAGTTGATATACCTATAGCACCATTAATTATCTCTACTTCTTCATCACTGACTACTCCTTCGACAAATAAAGTTAAAGTGAACATGAGCGGTAGAGCTAAGTAAGCATAAAAAGATAAATCAACGATTAAATTTGGTTTTAAGATAAAATCTATTACTAAAAATTTAAATAATAATCCAAATAGCCCGACAACTGAAAATCGAACTAATACTAACTTTAAACTTAATTTAAAATTTTCTACTTCAAATACCAACCCATACCCTAAAACTATTAACAACAACGGTGATGCTACACTTGAAATCATGGTCAACAACTCTAATATGCTATTTCCAATAGAAGACGATTCTAAAATTTGTACAGCCCCAACAGCATTTAGAATTATTCCTAAAATTAATGCTATAATAAACGGAGAAGATAATAAATTTTTAAATGTAGCTAAAGTAATTTTTCGACCTTGCGTGTCTAAATAGAATAAAGGATAATAAATAGTCCATATAAAAAATTCATGTCCTATTCCTATTAATGCGAATGTCGCTAGATGTTCGGTCCCATATATTACAGTGAATAATGACATGCCCACTAACATGAATGCTGTACCAGATGAGACATATGGATTAAGTTTGTTATGTAAAAATGGTATCACATTTGCTATTTTTCCGCCTATTAAAAATAAACAGAGCATAATATAACTTAAAGTTATTATCAAAAATGTATTTGCGTCTATTTTCATCAATAATGTCATATTTATTATTGTTATTGGCGTACATATATTTAATAAAAATTTCTTTATTTCTGCCACCGTCTGTTTCGAAAAATATTCTACTTGCCTAAACCACCTTCCTAAGCATATTAAAAATATCATGGGTAATATCGGACTTAAAATGTTTAACAAATTTAAAACCTCCTATTTAAAATTTTAAAAACCCTCCAAATCGGAGGGTAAAAATTAATCAATGGTTTCCCATAATTTTCTATTTAATATCTCTGAAACATAACCTAATTCTTTTGTTGTATCAAAATATGCCCATATCTTACCTGTATTCGGTCCCACTGCTGAGCCGTATTGAGGACAATCAATACCAATTTCTTTGAAGGCTTTCATTGTATCATTTATAGATTCCACTTCAAATTTTAAATGGTGTATACCTTCTCCATGTTCATTTAAATAATCTCTCCACAGACTATCCCCTTCCAGTGGCTCAATTAATTCTAATTCCGTATTCCCCATTTTCATAAAACAGAACCTAGCTGTAAACCAAGTTTTCTTACCTTTGTACATAAGCTGAATATCGTCTTTATTTACATTTTCAGGCGGAAAAAGATTAATACGGTACTCATCAATCTTAAATATTTTTTCCATCTTCGCAATTGTTTCTTCGATATTTTTTACAATGATACCAACGTGCATATATTCTTCAAAATTAATAATAGACATATTTCATCCTCATTTCACAAATTTGTATTTGGAAATTAGTATAACATTTATCATAAAAATTGGCAAGCATAATTTTATTGAACTAATCATAAAAATTGGTAAATATAATTTTATTTAATTTTTTATTAACTTTTTACTTTTAAATGTTTAATGATTAAAGGTATTGGTAACACAACTAAAATAACACAAGTAATTATCCCTTCAATCAATGCAACCGGTCCATTATAAAAAAATGAATATATCCATGGATTCTCGGTCCCAGCATATTCTTTAAAATAAGTAGCACCGACTATAAAATGTATCGAAAATCTAACCGTTAACGCTAGCGCACTACCTAATAATATTTGTATTTTTGAATTTTTGCCAAATTTACATGCTATAGCCACTATCATAGGTGACATAAAATATTCTAACAAAAATTGAACAGGTGTTAAAATATACATAAAATTAAAAATCTTTAAAAAAGCATATACTAATCCTGTTGTCATTCCTGCCCCTAATCCATAAATATATGCTACCAAAATAATTGGCATCATCGGTGCTAAACTTACACCCCCATCTTGAGGTAATCTAATAAATGTTATCATGGATAATACATATCCTAACGCAGCACATAATGCTATTATTGTAATTTTCTTTGTACTCCACTTTTCCTTTCTAATAGTTATAACATAAAATATAATAAATATTACAAATATTATTCCGCCAACTACATCCAACATTTAATTCGCCTCCTATTTGTTTTTATAACACAAAAAAGCTATACCTAATAGAAAGGCATAGCTCTACATGTCTCTTGTTTATACTATGCTTCCTTACGCTGGTATTATCCAGTTCAAGTATTAAGGGTATTTCTCAGCTTATTAAAGCACCCCTAGCTTTTTTAATATTATTTAATTAATTTTACTATAGTTTTCGAACTATTGCAACTTTTTTTTAAATTTTTAATATGTAGCCCTCACTAAACTCAAAGATCGTCGTCTAGCAGACCATCTCTCCGATGCAAACCTTAGTACTTTAGCCAAAATAAACTTCCTCCTTTCTTCCGAAAGGCACTTTGACTAAAGCCGCCAGCTGCATCTTCAATCCGAATAAGCTAACCGCTTCACTCCAAATATCACGTCGCTCACGTTATCAGCGCTGCATCCATGTACAAGGACAATACTCTATACAAAAAATGATAAGCATAGAAATTATTCATCGATTAATAAGAGTAAGCCCACCATGTTAGGGTCATTGCTCGCCAATGAGCACCCAACTAGACTTCTCCTACAATGATATATCCGACATTTTATGTGCAAGTACAACATTCTCTATGTTTGCATTGCGATGTCCCTAATGTAGGCGGCTCTCGGCATACTGTGATAGTATTTTGACCGACTAGCAAAAGGTGAGTTCAAGTATTTTTTTCGATGTCCCCTGTCTTCATAACTTCCGAATTCATTTACACTCCCAAGCCACTCGAACTGCTACTATTGTTAACTGTAGTAGTACTCAGGAATGATAGGCAATCTGCATTTGCGAATGTTTGTCTCCTGATCATCAGAATATGCAGAGCATCAACTTTGACTCTGGACCAGGACTAGCTAGCTGTTTTTGCGAGTTGATCCCCCATATATAATGCTGCTAGCATACCAGTGACATCACACGTCATGGTATTATTACTTTATATACAGAGTAATCCCTGACTATTCTTGTTTCCTCCATGTTATGCTGTCAGAGAACACTTGTCACCCAATTTCCCGGTATACAAGTGGCACAATCTTTGGAGTAGCTAATCTTTCTTGGCGATTGTCCTTATCAAAAGAGCGTTAGCATATCACAGTTGCCGATATTTTTTGTCTCTTTAGTCAAAGTAAGCTATTTGCTAGCACCTTCAGCAAGGTGGATCCTATCCTTGGGGTACCCGAACGCCTACTAAAATTTCTGGATACCAGTTGAAGGTTGTATAATTGATACCAATAACGTTTGTTGGTATCTTTGGCTTATCCATATCATTTCCGTACTGATCATTACGATGTCCGGATAATAAATTTTTATTGCTTACAACTGCGTTTTTGCAAATAACACAGTCTACTGATTTGAGAGATTTTACACTCTCCATACAGTATAAATAATATACCGCATAAATTCTTGCTTTCTTTCTAAAAGTTAATTTTTGTAGCTCCGATATGCGTCTCATAGCCATCATATATTCTGTAACTATTGTGTATCTATAATCATTTATGTCTATTGTTTTTGGAATCTTGAAAACATAAAATATTATCAACATCAACACTGTTCCTGATATAACAGCCAATATAGCACATCTTAATTCTTCTAAATAAACCATTTTACTAACTATATTAATTAGTTTATTTAATTTTGAATCCGTATTCGCTGGCATTCTTAAAATATCCAATGAACAACCTTCAAATACATCTTTTCCAATTTTAACAGGTTTTGGTAATTTGAAGATTTAATTTTTTACTAATGTTCTTTAAATCATCCTAAAGGGGACATTAATGTCTAAAACAATCCATGCTTATCCATCCAATAGGCAAACTGCACATGTGACTGAATCGATTATCAAAGTATTGCTAATTTTCCGTCAAATTAATTTTTATTTAAGTTTTATTGGATGGATCATGCCTACAAGAGAAGTGGCAACGTGAGATTTGTTTTTTTCCAGTGCCTCTGCTCTTGTAGTTTCTCTCATTGCTATTTGAGATTGATTTCAACTCCTGTAGGAGGAGCAGAACAGTCCCAAACAAACACATTTCTTTGTGGGAAGCATATCTATACTCCCAGGATCCTTTGTTCCTCTGTCTGTGAAACTCCTTTAACACAGATTAACCGTGTCATTGTGCTCAGGTCAAACCCCTCACCCTAACCCTGGGAACATAGGACCCTGAGAACATAAGAAGTTCTTCATGAGATGTTTAAGACAGAAGGATCACTCTGCTCATGCTGAATTTAGCTGGGGGGTAAATTGCTGCCCTCAGGTGTTTGAAGCAAATGCCAATGCCTGTGCGTGTTTGTATACACGTACACAGATGTGCAGCTTCACAAACAAACAGGCAAACTGAAACATTCCAGATGGCCGAGCAGATTGTTTTGTGCTAATTTCCCCAGTGAGACGTTTGAACAGAAATATCATCCACAATGGGATATGTCAGTCCATTCTGAGGACTCACTTATGCAGACATCTAACAAGAAACCTACTTTTACCCACACATGCAGCCATCACTCAATTACTGTTGAAGAGGCCTTAAACTGAGAGGAAGTACACCTTGTGACTAACAAATTAGATTTAAATGGTTATCACCGGCCCTGCAATTAACCTCAGTGATTACTGACAAATTGACAGTGACAAATCTTTCTAGTAGTTGGCTGGATTGCCATGAATTTGGG